>JAWVFZ010000399.1:0-17145 GCA_033855555.1 Solirubrobacteraceae bacterium | reverse complement strand
CCGAGGCGGCAAGCCGCGGCGACCTCGTGCAGATGCTCGTGCCCGACGAGCTGCACCGCCAGGTGTGGGAGGAGGAGGTCCGGGACGGCATCGCCCCCGGCAACCTGCTGCTCTTCGGGCACGGCTTTTCGATCCACTACGGCGAGGTCGAGCCGCCCGCCGAGGTCGACGTCGCGCTCGTGGCCCCCAAGGGCCCGGGCCATCTCGTCCGTCGCCAGTACACCGAGGGCTCGGGCGTGCCGGCGCTGATCGCCATCCAGCAGGACGCAACCGGCAACGCCAAGCCGCTGGCGCTCGCCTACGCCAAGGGCATCGGCGGCACCCGCGGCGGCGTCATCGAGACGACCTTCAAGGACGAGACCGAGACGGACCTCTTCGGCGAGCAGGCCGTGCTGTGCGGCGGCGCTTCAGCGCTCGTCCAGGCCGGCTTCGACACGCTCGTCGAGGCGGGCTACGACCCCCAGATGGCCTACTTCGAGTGCCTGCACGAGCTCAAGCTCATCGTCGACCTGATGTACGAGAAGGGCCTCGCCGGCATGCGCTACTCGATCTCCAACACCGCCGAATACGGCGATTACAGCCGCGGCAAGCGCGTCATCGACGACTCGGTGCGCGCGGAGATGAAGAAGATCCTCGCCGAGATCCAGTCGGGCACCTTCGCCCGCGAGTGGATCGCCGAGAACCGCGCCGGCCAAGAGAACTTCCTTCGCATGCGCGCCGAACAGGCCGCCAGCCAGATCGAGTCCACGGGCAAGGAGCTGCGCTCGCACATGGACTGGATCAAGACGGACTTCTAGCTCCGCGGCGGCGGAGCGGGGTGGGTGGCGCGCAGCGCGGTCTGCCTGTGCGGGTTTGGCGTGGGTTGCCTGCATTGAGGGAGAGGATTGAGCCACGCACGTTGTGGGCCGGATTCTCCGCGCATAGCACGGACTTTCCGGCCCACAAGGGCTGGGCGGAGCGCGTGGGTAACGAAGGTTCCCGTGAGCGGGAGGTTTGTTCCTCAAGCGCCTTGGCAGTCACGCTCGAGCCCTTATTAGCCCGCCCAGATCGCGCGGGAGAGCCCGAGACTGACGAACATGGCGCTATGCGCCAGTTTCGTCGGCCAAGCGGCCCGCCTCGGGCCACCGAGCCGCTCCCTTTCCCTCGATGCCAACAGCCGAGGCCAGCCCAACACCCGCAAACCGCGCTGCGCGCCACTGACGCCCCTCGCCCCAAGCAGGCACGGGAACCGGCGCAAACCTCTAATCGACCACCACAAGCGCGAACACGCCCGCGCCGAGGAGGATCCCGGCGGCGGTCAGCCAGCTGAGCACGCGCTCGTCCACCGCGGCGAACTCGCCGCGGGCGATCGCCTCCCTCACCTCGCGCTGACGGCGCGCCCCGAGCGCCATGAACGCCACGCCAAGCACGGCGAAGCCGGCGCCGAGAACGGCATAGGGCCAGCGCGAGTGCTGCCCGAGGGCCGGGACGATCCTGCCGGTGCCGAAGGCCACCGCCAGGCAGGTCAGGCCGGTACGCCACCACGCGAGGTATGTGCGCTCATTCGCGAGCTGGGTGCGGCGGGTTGCATCCTCGGCCACGAGCACATCCTCGGACTCTGGGCGGACGGCTTGCTACGGTAGCGTCCCTGCCGCGACTGGCGTCGAGTTTTCGGGTGGAGCACCACCGGGAAGCGGCAGGGAATCGAACTGCAGCCGCACGCCTGGGCACCTCCGAAGCACCCCGACACCGAGGACGCCCTATGCCCGACACCGCCGTGACCGTGGAGATCCCGCAGGACCTCAAACCCGCCGACGGCCGTTTCGGCTGCGGACCCTCGAAGGTCCGCCCCGAGCAGCTGGCCTCGCTCGCCGGCGAAGGTGCGAAGGTCATGGGAACCTCGCATCGCCAGAAGCCCGTGAAGGCCGTCGTGCGCCGCGTGCGCGAAGGCCTGCGCGAGCTGTTCGCCGTCCCCGACGGCTACGAGGTGGCCCTCGGCAACGGCGGCACGACGTGCTTCTGGGACGCCGCCGCGCTGGGGCTGGTGCGCGAGCGCGCGCTGCACCTGACCTTCGGTGAGTTCTCCTCGAAGTTCGCGACCGTGACCAAGGGCGCGCCGTTCCTCGCGGACCCGATCGTCGTGTCGGCCGACCCCGGCGACGCGCCCCAGCCGACGTCGGATCCCAGCTGCGACGTCGTCGCGTGGGCCCAGAACGAGACCTCGACCGGCGTGATGCTCGGCGTCGAGCGGGTGGGCGACGGGCTTGTGCTGATCGACGCCACCTCCGGCGCGGGCGGCCTGCCGGTCGATGCAGCCGCCGCCGACGTCTATTACTTCGCTCCGCAGAAGTCCTTCGCCGCCGACGGCGGGCTGTGGCTCGCGCTGCTGAGCCCCGCCGCCCAGGAGCGGATCGGCGAGATTGCGGCGACCGACCGCTGGATCCCCGAGTTCTTGTCGCTCACCACCGCGCTGGACAACTCCGTCAAGGACCAGACGTACAACACGCCGGCGGTCGCGACGCTGTGGCTGCTCGCCGAGCAGATCGACTGGATGAACGCCAACGGCGGCCTCGACTGGTGCGTGGGCCGCACGACCGAGTCCAGCTCTGCGCTGTATGGCTGGGCGGAGGCATCCTCGTTCGCGACGCCGTTCGTCGCCGACCCCGCGAAGCGCTCACTCGTCGTCGGCACCATCGACTTCGACGAGTCCGTCGACGCGGCGAACGTCGCCGCGACGCTGCGCGCCAACGGCATCGTCGACGTCGAGCCCTACCGCAAGCTCGGGCGCAACCAGCTGCGCATCGGGATGTTCCCGGCGATCGAGCCCGATGACGTCCGCGCGCTCACGTCCTGCATCGACTTCGTCGTGGAGCACACGTCATGACCTCGCGACCGCATGGCGGTGCTGTGGGTCAGACCCTGACGCGCGTGCTCGTCGCCGAGGACATCGGCACGTCCGGCATCGACCTGCTGCGCGAGCACTTCGACGTCGACACCGCGTTCGACGTGGACGGCTTCGACCTCGAGACGCGTATCGGCGACTACGACGGCATCCTCATCAGGTCGGCGACGAAGCTGACCGCGGAGCTGCTGGCGAAGGCGACGAACCTCAAGGCGGTCGGCCGGGCCGGCGTCGGCGTGGACAACGTCGACGTGCCCGCGGCGACCAAGCGGGGGATCGTCGTCGCCAACGCGCCGCAGTCCAACGTCGTGACAGCGGCCGAGCACACGCTCGCGCTGCTGCTGGCACTGGCGCGCAACGTGCCCCAGGCGCACGCGTCGCTGACGTCGGGCAAGTGGGAGCGCTCGCGGTTCTCCGGCACCGAGGTCATGGACAAGACGCTGGGCATCCTGGGCTTCGGGCGCATCGGCCAGCTCGTCGCGCAGCGCGCGATGAGCTTCGGAATGCGGATAGTCGCCTTCGACCCGTTCGTCGCCGCCGAGCGCTACCGCGAACTCGGTGTCGAGAAGGCCGACACCAGCGACGAGCTCTACGCGCAGGCCGACTTCATCACCCTGCACCTGCCCAAGACTCCGGAAACCGAAAGCTGGCTCGACGCCGAGGCCTTCGCCAAGATGCGCGACGGTGTGCGGATCCTGAACGTCGCGCGCGGCCCGCTGATCGACGACGCGGCGCTCGAGGCCGCACTGGACTCCGGCAAGGTCGGCGGCGCGGCGCTCGACGTGTTCCGATCCGAGCCGATCACCGAGCACCCGCTCTTCGGTCGCGCCAACGTGATCGTCACGCCGCACCTCGGCGCCTCCACCGCGGAGGCGACCGATCGCGCCGGCTTCCAGGCGGCCGAGCAGGTCGTCGCCGCGCTCACCGGCGGCGCGGTCCTCACGGCGGTCAACGTCCCGGCCGTCGCCGCCGAGGACCTCGAGGTGCTCGGCCCGTTCCTTCCGCTCGCTCGCGAGCTGGGTCGGCTCGTCGCCGCGCTGGGCGAGGGCTCGTCGATCGATCGCGTCGAGGTCGAGTACCTCGGGCGCATCGCCGAGCGTGACACGCGCCCGATCGGCGTCGCGGTGCTGCTCGGAGTTCTGAGCGGCCACACCGAGGAGGAGGTCAACGAGGTCAACGCCCCGGCGATCGCCGCCGAGCGCGGGATCGAGGTCGCCGAGACGTCGAGCACAACCGCGCGGGACTTCACGGACCTGCTGCGGGTGACGGTCGTCTCGGGTGAGCGCCGCGAGCGCGTCGTCGGCACCGTCCTGGGCCAGCGCAACCGCCCGCACCTGCTCGAGGCGTGGGGCCAGCGCTTCAACCTGCAGCTCGAGCCGCACGTCGCGATCTTCAAGTACTCCGACGTGCCCGGCATGATCGGCCGCGTCGGTACGGCGTTCGGCGAGCAGGGCGTGAACATCAGCTCCGCAGCGGTCGGGCATGCGCCTGACGAAGGGGAGGGCGACGGCAAGGCGGTGATGGTCGTGACGACCGATCAGGCGGTCCGCCAGGACGTCATCGACCAGATCGCCTCGGGCGACGGGTTCGTCGCCGGGCGTGGCGTGGCGCTCGACTGACGACGAGCGTGCGCGACGAGGTTTGTTTCACATGCCACGTGCATGGGGAGCACTCGTCTGGAGGGATGCGCAGACTGGTCGTCATCGGTGGTTGGGTCGCGGCGGCGCTCTGGTTAGCCGCCTGCGGTGGGGGTTCCTCGGGCGGACCTGCGGACATCAACGTCTGGGTGTTCAACGAGCCGTCCGGCGCGTTCAAGGACGCCGCGCAACGCTGCACGGCTGGGTCGAACGGTCGCTACAAGATCACCCTCAACGCGCTCTCCAACCAGGCCGACGCGCAACGCCAGTCGCTCGTGCGCCGCCTCGCGGCCAAGGACTCCTCGATCGACATCGCTGGGCTCGACGTCGTCTGGACCGCCGAGTTCGCCGCCGCCGGCTGGATCAAGCAGTGGCCGTCCGATCTGGCGGCTCAGCTCAAGAAGGGCACGCTCTCCGGCCCGCTCAACACCGCGACCTACCAAGGCAAGCTCTACGCGGCGCCGGCGAACAGCAACACGCAGCTGCTCTGGTACCGCAAGGACAAGGTCAGCTCCCCGCCAAAGACGTGGTCGGAGATGATCGCCCAGGCGACGAAGCTCAAGACGCACATCGAGATCCAGGGCGCGCAGTACGAGGGCGTGGTCGTCTGGTTCAACTCGCTCGTCGCGTCTGCGGGCGGCACGATCATCGAGGGCAACAAGGTCACGCTGGGCCAGCCGGCCCAGAAGGCTGCCGACGTCATCAGCCAGCTCGCGCACTCCCCGGCGGCCGACCCGTCGCTCGCCAGCCAGCACGAGGACGAGAACCGTCTCGCCTTCGAGGCCGGCACCGCCGACTTCGAGATCAACTACCCGTTCATCTACCCGAGCGCCAAGAGCGACGTCCCGAAGATCTTCAAGAACATCGCCTGGGCCCCATACCCGGCCATCGATGCCTCGACGCCCGCCAAGGCGCCGATCGGCGGCATCAACTGGGGCGTCGGCGCATATAGCAAGCATCCGCGCGAGGCGTTCGAGGCCGCAGCCTGCATGCGCAATCCGCAGAACGAGAGGGAGGCGGCGGTGAAGGGCGGCCTGCCGCCGACGCTCGCCAGCCTCTACAACGACCCGGCGTTCGTGAAGACGTACCCGTTCGCCGGGCTGATCCGCAAGCAACTGGAGAATGGCGCGGTGCGGCCCGAGACGCCCGCGTATGCCGACGTCTCGCTGGCGATCGCCAAGGCGGTCTCGCCGCCGACCCAGATCAAGACCAAAGGCTTCGTCGCCGCGCTTCGCGGCACGCTCGAAGACGCCCTGAAATCGAGGTCGCTGCTATGAGCGCAACAGTCGCAGAGACACCTACGGCGCCCGTCCGCCGCGCGCCCGTGGTGACCGACCGCACGAAGGCCGAGCGCAGGCTGGGCTTGATGCTGTGCGCGCCCGCGGTGATCGTGATGCTCGCGGTCACCGCCTATCCGGTCGGCTACGCGATCTACCTCTCCCTGCTGCGCGCTGACCTGCGCTTCCCCAATGACCGTACCTGGGTCGGGCTGAACAACTACGGCACCGTCCTGAGCTCGTCGCTGTGGTGGAGCGACGTCTTTCACACGGCGCTCATCACGGTCATCTCCGTGGCGATCGAGCTCGTGCTGGGCATGCTGCTCGCGCTCGTCATGCACCGCGCGCTGTTCGGCCGCGGGCTGATCCGTACCGCGGCGCTCATCCCGTACGGGATCGTGACCGTCGTGGCGGCGTTCGCCTGGCGCTTCGCCTGGGCCTCCTCGGTCGGTGGCTTCGTGCCCAAGGCGCTGGGCCTCAGCTACGACCCGCTGGATCCCACACACCCGGTCACCAACTACCTCGTCGTGATCCTGACCGAGGTCTGGAAGACGACCCCGTTCATGGCGCTGCTGCTGCTCGCGGGCCTGACGCTCGTTTCCGAGGAGCTCCTCGAGGCGGCGCGCGTCGACGGGGCTTCGGCCTGGCAGCGCTTCTGGCGGATCACCGTGCCGCTGATGAAGCCCGCGATCCTCGTCGCGCTGCTTTTCCGCACGCTCGACGCGTTCCGGATCTTCGACTCCGTCTTCATCATCTCCAACGGCCCCAATCCGAAGCTCGAGACGGTGTCGATCCTCGGCTACAACCAGCTGCTCAACCGGCTGAACCTCGGCCTGGGCTCCGCGGTCTCCGTGCTGATCTTCCTGTTGGTCGCGGTGATCGCGTTCCTGTTCATCAGGGGCTTCGGGACGTCGCTCGCACAACAGAGGGGTGAGACATGAGCCAGTCGCGTGGATCGCGGATCGCGGGGTGGGGCACGGCGAACTCACTCGTCATCCTGTTCGCGCTGTTCCCGGTGTTCTGGATCGCGATGCTGTCGCTGAAGTCCCCCTCGACGATCTCCGACGGCCGCCTGATCCCGAGCTCCTGGTCAACCGAGAACTACAAGCAGATCTTCAAGCAGGCGATCTTCACCGACGCGCTGCGCAACTCGCTGGGCATCGCGTTGATCGCCACGCTGATCGCGGTGGTGCTGGCCGCGATGGCGGCCTACGCGATCGCGCGCCTGGACTTCCCGGGCAAGACGCTGATCCTCTCCATGGCGCTGGCGATCGCGATGTTCCCGCCGATCTCGATCGTGGGCCCGCTGTACAACATGTGGCGCAACCTGGGCCTGTTCGACACCTGGCCCGGCCTGATCATCCCGTACATGACGTTCACGCTCCCGCTGGCGATCTACGTTCTGTCGGCGTTCTTCAGAGAGATACCGTGGGAGCTCGAGCAGGCCGCGCAGATCGACGGCGCCACGCCGTGGCAGGCGTTCACGAAGGTGATCGCGCCGCTCGCGGCGCCGGGCGTGTTCACCACCGCGATCCTCGTCTTCATCTTCGCCTGGAACGACTTCGTGTTCGCGGTGTCGCTGACGTCGACGTCGGCGGCGCAGACGGTGCCCGCGGCGATCTCGCAGTTCCCCGGCGCGTCGCAGTTCCAGCAGCCCACGGGCTCGATCGCGGCCGCGGCCGTGGTCGTCACGGTCCCGATCATCATCATGGTCCTGTTCTTCCAGCGGCGCATCGTGGCGGGGCTGACCGCCGGCGCCGTGAAGGGGTGAATCCACGCTGTGTCCGACATCAAGCTGATCGACATCACGAAGCGCTACCCCGATGGCTTCGAGGCCGTCAAGCACTTCAATCTCGAGATCGCCGACGGCGAGTTCGTGATCCTCGTCGGCCCGTCTGGTTGCGGGAAGTCGACGGCGTTGCGCATGATCGCCGGGCTCGAGGACATCACCGACGGCGAGTTGCGAATCGGCGAGGAGGTCGTCAACGAGCGCGCGCCCAAGGATCGGGACATCGCGATGGTCTTCCAGAACTACGCGCTCTACCCGCACATGACCGTGCGCGAGAACATGGGCTTCGCGCTCAAGCTGGCCAAGGTCCCGCAAGAGGAGATCGACCGCAAGGTGACGGAGGCCGCCAAGGTGCTCGACCTCGAGCAGCACCTGGATCGCAAGCCGGCCAACCTCTCCGGCGGCCAGCGCCAGCGCGTCGCGATGGGTCGCGCGATCGTGCGCGACCCCTCGGCGTTCCTGATGGACGAGCCGCTGTCGAACCTCGATGCGAAGCTGCGCGTGCAGATGCGCGCCGAGGTCTCGCGCCTGCAGCACCGTCTCGGCACGACGACCGTCTACGTCACCCACGACCAGACTGAGGCGATGACCCTCGGCGACCGCGTTGCGGTCATGCGCGCGGGCGTGCTGCAACAGGTCGACGTGCCGAACGAGCTCTACAACAACCCGGTCAACATCTTCGTGGCGGGCTTCATCGGCTCACCTTCGATGAACTTCTTCCCCGCCACGGTCGAGGGCGACCGCCTCAAGCTGCCGTTCGCCGAGGTCCCGCTCTCTCCCGAGTTGCGTCAGGCTGCGGGGTCTGCGGACGGCGCGCTGATCGCAGGTGTGCGCCCGGAGCAGTTCTACGACCCCGCGGTCGAGACCGGGGCGTCGGGGACGGAATTCGAGGTCCCGGTCGAGCTGGTCGAGTCGCTGGGCGCGGAGGTATACGTGCACTTCGCGATCGGCTCGGGCGGGCCGCAGAGCGAGGAGCTCGCCGAACTGGCCAAGGACAGCGGCGCGGCCGACGTGCCCTCCGCCGGCGAGGGCGTGGCTGTCGCCCGCCTGGAACCCGGGACGAGGGCAAAGGCCGGCCAGCGCGCCCGGCTCGGCATCCACCCGGAGTCCATCCACATCTTCGACGCGCGCTCCGGGCGCAACCTCGCGATGGCGAAGACCCCGGCGGCAACCGGCAGCGACGGCGGCGCGGGCGACGCCGAGCCGGTGGGCGATCAACCCTCGAGCACGCGCTTGTCGTAGCGCTCGGCGCCCACGCGGAGGTAGGCATCGGTCTCGGTACCCGACCCGATCTGCCCGGCGTCGCGTAGCGCCTCGACGAGCGGCACGTAGTCCCCGTCGAACCATTCGCGCGCCGCCTGCTCGCGGTCCAGCAGGTCGCCGCGCTCCAGCGAGGCCCGATACGCCCAGGCCTCGACGGCGTCGGCCAGGCGGCCGTAGGCGCGCGGGTCGCTGAGCTTGATGCGCGCGGCGTCCTGCGGCGGCAGGGGCACGCGATCGCGGAAGTCGCGTTCGTGGCTCTTACGCGGCAGGTCGGCGATCGTCAGCTCGCGCGACGCGCCGACCCGGGTGATGACCTCGATCACGTGCGCCTCGATCTGGTCGATGCCCAGCGCCCGCGCAACCGACACCCGGTGGTGGCCGTCGCGGACGAAGTGTGCGTCGCCGATCCGGTAGACCTCGATCGGCGGCAGCGGCTCGCCGCGGCGCATTGCGGCCGCGATCCGCTCCCAGCGCGTGCGCACACGGGAGGACGTGGGCCGAAAGGACCGATCGAAGCCCGTCTGGCGGTCGACGGTACCGACGATCGAATCGACCGGGATGACCTGGATGCCGAGGTCGCGCTCGGCGACGCGTCCGAGCGCGGCGACGACCTCGTCGAACGGCAGGATCAGGTCCATGTCACCCGGCACGCGCGCCATGCGGGCCATCAGCTTCGCGAGCGCACGGCGCCTGCGCGCCCGCAGGAAGTCGTCCTGCGCGTCCGCCGTGGAGAGACCGGTAGGTCGCGGAGGCATGCCAGGAGTTGTACCCCGTTGGCCGGTTTGCGCTCCCCCGATCTGTACCGCGTGTCGGGGACGTATGGACCACGTGTCGCCGCTGTTGTGCATCATGGACAACCCCGAGCACGAACCGACCACTGCGTGTCACTTGCGGAGCGCGATGACACGCCCAGAGAATGGACGCGATGGCGGAGGAATCTCCCACCCTGCAGGACATGACGGCCAGCGACGCTCAGGCCAACGACGGTCCGGATATCCGTTTGTCCGCTGTGACCAAGCGCTTCACCGACACCGTCGCGGTCGATGACCTGAGCCTGGACATCGAGCGCGGCAGCTTCTTCGCGATGCTCGGCCCTTCCGGCTGCGGCAAGACCACGACGCTGCGGATGGTCGGCGGCTTCGAGGATCCGACCGCCGGGCGCGTGTTCCTCGGCGGGGTGGACGTCACCGACCACCCGCCGTTTCGCCGCGACGTCAACACGGTGTTCCAGAGCTACGCGCTCTTCCCGCACCTCACCGTGGAGCGCAACGTCGCCTTCGGGCTCGAGCGGCGAAAGGTCGGTCGCGACGAGGTGCGCCGGCGCGTCCGCGACATTCTCGAGCTCGTGCAGCTCACGGGCTACGAGGCGCGCCGCCCATCTCAGCTCTCCGGCGGCCAGCAGCAGCGCGTCGCGCTGGCCCGGGCGCTGGTCAACCATCCCCGGGCGCTCCTGCTCGACGAGCCCCTCGGCGCGCTGGACCTTCGCCTGCGCCGCCAGCTGCAGATCGAGCTCAAGCGCATCCAGCAGGACATCGGGATCACGTTCGTGCACGTCACGCACGATCAGGAGGAGGCGCTAACGATGGCCGACACGATCGCGGTGATGAACGAGGGGCGCATCGAGCAGATGGGCTCGGGCGAGGAGCTCTACGAGCGCCCGCGCACGGAGTTCGTCGCCAACTTCCTCGGGATCTCGAATCTGCTGGATGGCACCGTCGGATCGCGCGACGGTTCGATGGCCGTGTTCCACACCGAGGAGGGCGAGCGCGTGCTCGTCCCCTCCGACCGGCTGGCCGAGATCGACGGCGGCGCGATCCGCGTCGGCGTGCGCCCGGAGAAGATCACGATCGCGCCCAGCGACGGCGAGACATCGAGCTCGACCCTCAACGCCATCCACGGGCGAGTGACCGTCGCCAGCTACCTCGGCGTCTCCATCCAGTACGTCGTCGAGACGCCGGCGGGCCACGAGCTGACCGTGATCGCCCCCAACCGCGACGGCGCCGCCGCGAATTCCATCGGCCCAGGACGTGACGTGTCGCTGTCCTGGGATCCCACTCATACGTTCGTCGTGCAACGACAGGAGTCCCTACATGCCCCCTGAGGATCTCGACCGCCTCGTCGAACGGATGGTCGACGGCAGTGAGCAGTCGCGCCGTCAGTTCATCCGTCATCTCGCCGGCGCCGGCCTCCTGGTCGGCCCGGGCTCGGCCTTCCTGGCTGCCTGCGGCGGGGTCAAGGGCGAGAGCTCCGGCAAGAAGGTTTCCGCCGCGGTCCACCACCCGAAGGTGCCGATCGGCGACTGGACGTTCTCGAACTGGCCGCTGTACATCGACAAGTCGGTGCTCAAGACGTTCAACAAGCGCTACGGCGGCAACGTCAAGTATCTCGAGGACATCAACGACAACTTCGAGTTCTTCGGGAAGGTCCGCCAGCAGCTCCAGGCCCACCAGTCGATCGGGCGCGACATCGTGACGCTGACCGACTACATGGCGGCGCGCTGGGTGCGCGACGGGTTCGTCACGGCGATCGACCACGCGAACGTGCCGAACATGAAGAACCTGGTGCCCGAGCTCCAGCACCCGAAGTACGACCCCAACCGCAACTACTCGCTGCCCTGGCAGTCCGGCGGCGTGGGGCTCGGCTACGACCGGCGCAAGACGGGCCGCGAGCTCACGTCCGTCAAGGACTTCTTCGACCCGAAGTTCAAGGGCCGCGTGTCGTTCCTGTCAGAGCCCTACGACTCGGCGGGGATGGTGATGCTCGGCGACGGGATCAACGCCACGAACGCTACGCTCGATCAGATCATGGCGGCGATCGACAAGATCGAGAAGGCCCAGAAGTCCGGGCAGATCCGTCGCTTCACCGGCAACGACTACACGACGGACCTCACGAAGGGGAACCTGTGGGTCGCGATGGCCTACTCCGGTGACGTCGTCGCGCTGCAGGCCGACAACCCGCACCTCGAGTTCGCCTTCCCCGAGGAGGGCTCGATGGAGTTCACCGACAACATGATGATCCCGGCGAAGGCCGCCCATCCCTACGCCGCGGAGACGATGATGAACTACGTCTACGAGCCCGCGGTCGCCGCGAAGATCGCGGCGTACGTGAACTACATCCCGCCGGTCCAGGGCGTCAAGGAGATCCTGGCGGCCAAGGACCCGAAGCTCGCCGCGAATCCGCTGATCTTCCCGCCGGACGCCGTCCGCAAGCGGCTGCACGCCTACCCGACGCTGTCGCCCGCCGACGAGCGCGCGATGGAGGCTCGGATGGCACAGGTGGTCGGCGGCTGATGAGCACGTGCTGCGACTGACGGTCAGACGCCGGCGGCGGCTGCTCCCGTACCTGTTCCTCGGGCCGGGACTGCTGTGGCTGGTCATCTTCTTCCTGGTCCCGCTTCTCAACCAGCTCAACGTCTCGCTGGAGTCGGGCAACCCCGAGACCGGCTACGCGTTCTCGTGGCACTTCGCGACGTACTCGGACGCGATCTCGGCGTATCACACGCAGTTCACGCGCTCGCTGCTGTTCGCGGGCGCGGCGACCGTGATCGACCTCGTGATCGCGTTTCCGCTGGCGTACTTCATCGCGTTCAAGGCCGGGCGGATGAAGAACCTGATGTTGCTGCTCATCATCCTGCCGTTCTTCACCAGCTACCTGGTCCGGACCGTCGCCTGGCAGCTCATCCTGTCCGACAACGGCTTCGTCGTGTCGCGCCTTCGGGACGTCGGACTCGTCGCGTCCGACGGACGGCTGCTGGCGACGAGCACGGCCGTCATCGCGGGCATCGCCTACAACTTCATGCCCTTCATGGCGCTGCCGCTGTACGTCTCACTGGAGAAGATCGACCCGCGGATGATCGAGGCGGCGACCGACCTCTACGCGAGCCGCTCGACGGCGTTTCGCAAGGTGACGCTGCCGCTGGCGCTGCCCGGGATCTTCGCGGGGTCGCTGCTGACCTTCATCCCTGCGGTCGGCGACTACATCAACGCCCTGCTGCTCGGCACCCCCAACCAGTACATGATCGGGAACGTCATCCAAGCGAAGTTCCTGAACATCCTGGACTACCCGACGGCCGCTGCGCTCTCGTTCATGCTCATGGGGATCATCCTGATCGGCATCGCGCTGTACGCGCGGGTGCTCGGGACACGCTCGCTCACCGAGGCGGCGGCGGCGTGAGCGCGCGCGGCCGCATGCGAGTCCGCAACTGGCTGCTCGGAATCTGGTCGGCGGCCGCGCTGCTGTACCTGTTCATCCCGATCTTCATCGTCGTCCTGTTCTCGTTCAACGACAACAAGGGCCGCTTCAACTTCACGTGGCACGGCTTCACGCTGCGCCACTGGGAGCACCCCTTCGCGAACCCGGACCTGGGCACCGCGCTGAAGAACTCGCTGCTGATCGCCGGCATCTCGACGGCGATCGCAACCACGCTCGGGACCTTCATGGCACTGGCGCTCGTGCGCTACGCCTTCCGCGGGCGCGGGTCGAGCGACCTGTTCGTCTTCCTGCCGCTCGCCACTCCCGAAGTCGTCCTCGGCGCCGCGCTGCTTGCGATGTTCCTGACAGTGAACGTCAGCACGGGCTTCGTGACGATCGTGATCGCGCACGTCATGTTCAACATCTCCTACGTGGTGGTGACCGTGAAGGCGCGACTGGAGGGGATGGACCAGTACGTCGAGGAGGCCGCGATGGATCTCGGCGCGGGAGTCATGACGACTTTCTTCAAGGTCACATTGCCGATCATCGCGCCGGGTGTCGCCTCGGCCGCCCTGCTCGCGGCCGCGCTCTCGGTCGACGACTACGTGATCACCTCGTTCAATGCCGGCCAGACGCTGACGTTTCCGCTGTTCATCTTCGGCGCGACACGCCAGGGCGTCCCGCCCGAGGTCAACGTGCTGGCCAGCGGGCTGCTGTTCCTGGTGCTCGGGCTGATGGCGGTCAACCTGGTCGTGCAGCGCGCCCGTGGTCGCCGCGATGCTGCGGCTGCCGTCGTCCCGGCCGCAGTGGGAGCCCCCGCCGCCGGCTGAGTAGGGTCCGGCCATGCGCGCCATCGAGATCCCGAAGTACGGCCCGCCCGAGGTCCTGCGGGTCGTGGAGAAGCCCGACCCCGTCGTCGGTCCCGGGCAGGTGCTGGTGGACGTCGCGGCCGCTGGGGTGAACTTCGCCGACACGATGGCGCGCGTCGGGCTCTATGCCGACGCGCCCAACCCGCCGATGGTCGTCGGCTACGAGGTGGCGGGGACGATCGCGGCAGTCGGCGAGGGCGTCGACGCCGCGCGCGTGGGACAGCGCGTGATGGCGGGCACCCAGTTCGGCGGCTACGCCTCGCGGGTCGCCGTGCCCGAGCGCGACGCGGTCCCGCTCCCGGAGCGTCTGAGCTTCGAAGAGGGTGCCGCGATCCCGGTCAACTACGCCACCGCCTGGGCGGGGCTCGTTCGCTACGGGTCGCTGGAGGCGGGGGAGAAGGTCCTCATCCAGGCGGCTGCCGGCGGCGTCGGCATCGCGGCGACCCAGCTCGCCAAGCATGAGGGGGCGGAGGTCTGGGGCACCGCCTCGCCGGGCAAGCACGACGCTTGCCGCGACAACGGCGTCGACCACCCGATCGACTACACCCGCGACGGCTGGTGGCAGGGCCTGCCGCCCTTCGATCTGATCCTCGACGCCATCGGCGGCCGCCAGTTCCGCCGTTCGTACAAGATGCTGCGCGCCGGCGGCCGGCTCGTTGCGTTCGGCGCTTCCTCGGTGTCGCAGGGGGAGAAGCGCAACTACCTCAAGGCGGCGCCAGAGGCGCTGCCGATGCTCCGCGGGTTCAACCTCATCGAGCAGATGTCCTCCTCCAAGGCTGTCATCGGCCTGAACATGCTCACGCTCTGGAAGGACCGCGGAACCCTCGAGCCCTGGACCAAGCCGCTGACGCCGCTCATCGAGGACGGGACGATCAGGCCAGTCGTCTCCGACGTCGTGCCGTTCGACCGGGCGGCCGAAGCGCACCGCATCATCGGCGAGCGCCGGAACATCGGGAAGGTCGTGCTGGTGCCCTGAGCCGGGCGCGCAGCTCGGGCTCCACCGCACCGGGGTCGAAGCGCTCCTCGCGGATCCGGATCACGGTCTTGCCGCAATGTCGGAGCCGCTCGTCGCGGCGCCGGTCGCGCTCCTGAGCCCACGGCGTCCCGTGGGTCTGCTCCGTGTCGAGCTCGACGACGAGGTCGTGATCCGGCCAGTGCAGGTCGACGGTGAGGCCGTCGATGACGTCATTGAGCCCCGGCATCGGGATGCCGTCGAGTGTCTTGAGCCACCGCACGAAGCGGCGTTCCCAGCCGCTGCGCGTGTGGGGGAGGCCGAGGGCCTCGTTGAGCTTCGCGGCGCCCCGCGCTCCACGCCTGTTTGCGGCGAACGTCTTGAGGGCGTCGAGCGAGACGAGCGAGGCGGCGGCGGCCTCATGGGTCAGGCGGTCGATCGGCCAACCGGTTGCGGCGAGGTCGAGCAGGGTCTGGGGGATGGTGGTGACGCGGAGGGCCTTGTGGTGGGTGAGCGCCTTCGCGCTGCTCACGTGCACGCGAAGGGTGTCGTCGCCGCGGCGTTTCGTCGGCGCCGTGACTTCGATGACCTCGCGAACCGGTACCAGCCCCCACAGTGCCGCTGCGCTCTTGTGGCTCAGCGCCGCGCCGTCGCCGGCGGCGAGCAGCGCCGCCGCCCACCGCTGTTCAGGCGCCGGGCTGGGGGCACCGAAGGCGTACACCCCCCGGTGCATGCGGTGCAGCAGCGAGCGTCCGACCATCGAATGGATCTCGTCCTTCGAGAACCCGAGGGAAAGCAGCTGTCGGTGCGCCACGTTGCCCCACTGAAGCCGCGCCAGCCCTGCCAGCCGAACGGAACGTTGTTCGGCCCGGGGACGACTTTCGTTCCTCATGCCCCGACGATGCCTCGCTGCGGGTGACGAAACCGCGCGCGTTTGCAACCAAAGCGCGCGCTGATAGGCTCAGCGGCGAGCCATGACGTCCCCGCTCTCCCTTCGCCTTCTCCTTCTCCTCCCCCGCTAGGGGGACGAATCTGCGCGTGGCGGCCGCCTGAAGCCGCGAACGAGGACAAGGAAGGGATCGAGCCGAACACTAAGGAGACGGGCATGGACCACGTACAGATCTTTGACACCACGCTGCGCGACGGCGAGCAGTCGCCGGGCATCTCGCTGAACGCCACCGAGAAGCTCGAGATCGCCCATCAGCTCGCGCGGCTGAACGTCGACATCATCGAAGCCGGCTTCCCGATCGCCTCGCCGGGCGATTTCGAGGCCGTGCAGGCGATCGCACGCGAGGTGGAGGGCCCGATCATCGCCGCGCTCGCGCGTGCGAATCCCGCGGACGTCGATCGTGCTTGGGAAGCCGTCAAGGATTCGGCACGACCTCGGGTCCACACATTCATATCCACGTCCGACATCCACATCGAGCACCAGCTGCAGTCCACACGCGAGGACGTCAAGGGCCTGGCGCGCGCGTCGGTTGCCCAGGCGCGGGCGCTCTGCGAGAACGTCGAGTTCTCACCGATGGACGCAACGCGCGCGGACCGCGAGTTCACCGCGGAGGTCATCCAGATCGCCATCGACGAGGGCGCGACGACCATCAACGTTGCGGACACCGTCGGCTACGCGATGCCCGACGAATATGCGTCCTTCCTCACCGAGCTGTACGAGCTGGTGCCGGCCCTTCGAGCGATCACCCTGTCCGTGCACTGCCACGACGACCTCGGGCTGGCCGTCGCCAACTCGTTCGCCGGCGTGCAGGCCGGCGCGCGGCAGGTCGAGTGCGCGATCAACGGGCTCGGCGAGCGCGCGGGCAACGCGTCGCTCGAGGAGATCGTGATGCTGCTGAAGACCCGCGGCTCCGACATCGGCTTCGACACGCAGATCAACACGCGCGAGATCGCCCGCACGAGCCGGCTCGTCTCCCGCCTCACCGGCTACGCGGTGCAGCCCAACAAGGCGATCGTCGGGCGCAACGCCTTCGCGCACGAGTCCGGCATCCACCAGGACGGCATGCTCAAGGACCCCTCGACCTACGAGATCATGGACGCCACGAGCGTGGGCCTGGAGTCCAACGAGCTGGTGCTCGGCAAGCACTCCGGCCGCCACGCGCTGCGGCAGGCGCTGGAGGACCTCGGCTTCCCGATCGAGGGCCAGGCGCTGAACCAGGCGTTCAAGCGCTTCAAGGAGATCGCGGACAAGAAGAAGCAGGTCTCGGCGATGGACCTCGAAGCGCTGGTCACCGACGAGCTGCGCGAGGCGGTCGCGTCCTACACGCTCGAGTACTT
>JAWVFZ010000398.1:0-3064 GCA_033855555.1 Solirubrobacteraceae bacterium | reverse complement strand
CGCAGGTTGCGCTCGATGTCGTAGCTGAGCGCCTTCAGCGGCGAGACGTAGACCAGCCGCGTGCCACCTGTCGGCGACGGCGTCGCGCTCAGCCGGTCAAGTCCCCACAGGAACGCGGCGAGCGTCTTGCCGCTCCCGGTCGGCGCGCTGAGCAGCACGTGGTCGCCCGTTGCGATCGCCGGCCACGCCTGCTCCTGGGCAGGGGTCGGGCCCTCGAACGCGCTGGTAAACCAGTCGCGAACGCGCGGGGTGAAGGCGGACAGCGGCACCCGTCCAAGGGTAGACCTCCCAAAGGGGTCTGCCCCTTTCAGAGGATCAGCTGGAGGCGAGCTCACGGGCATGGGCGAAGACGGCGTCCATCATCGGCGGGGTCAGGCGGCCGGTGAACGTGTTCTGCTGGCTCGGGTGAAAGCAGCCCAGCAGCGGAAGCGGGTTGTGCGCGAACGCCAGGACGTCGTGGCCGAAGCGCGGTCGCGGGCGCGGCGGCGCGTGGCCCAGGGCAGCTCGTAGGCGTAGTGCGGCGTCCCATGCGAAGGCGCCGAGGCACACGATCAGTCGCAGCTCGGTGAGCTCCCGCACCTCGCGCACCGTCCAGCCCAGGCAGGCGTCGCGTTCGCCCGGCGTCGGGCGGTTGGCCGGTGGCGCGCAGCGCACGGCAGCCGCGATCCAGAGATCCGTCAGCGCCAGCCCGTCGCCCGCCCGCTCGGACGTCGGCTGGTTGGCGAAGCCAGTCCGGTGCAGCGAGGCGAAGAGGAAGTCGCCGCTGCGGTCGCCGGTGAACACTCGGCCGGTGCGGTTGCCGCCGTGCGCCGCGGGCGCCAGGCCGAGGAGCAGGATCCGCGCGGCCGGGTCGCCGAAGCCGGGAATCGGCCGACCCCAGTACTCCTCGGAGGCGAACGCGGCGCGCTTGACCTGCGCGACCTCCTCGCGCCACGCCACGAGCCGCGGGCAGCGCCGGCAGCGCACGTTCTCGGCGGCGATCTCCTCCAGGCTCACCGGGGCAGCGCGAGCAGCCCGAAGATCAGCCGCTCGATCACCGGCTCGAGCGCCCGCACGTCCTCCGGCACGCCGGTGCGCAGCTGGCGTGAGACGAGTTCGACGATTGCGCCGACGATCGCGAAGGCGTCGTCCTTGGAGGCGAACCGCGGGGCACCGAAGCGCTCTGCCATTCGCTTGTTGTCGCGGACGAGACCCTCGGCGAAGAGGTCGAGGATCGCGTCGCGGCGCTCGGCGGCGCGCGGCCCCGCCCCGATGATCTCCACGAGCACGGTTTGCGCCGACTCGGGGTACTGGGTCAAGACCTCGAGGAATGCGTGTACGCCGCCGCGGATGCGCTCCTCGTAGCTGGCCGGCTCCGAATCGGCCTCCCCGACCATCGCTCGCATGGTCTCGGTCGCCGCCTCGTCGAACAGCGCAAGAATGCACTCCTCCTTGTTGGCGAAGTGCTCGTAGAAGGTCGCCTTGGACATGCCCGCTTCGCGCGAGATCGACTCAGCGCTGGCATCGGCATAGCCCACACGGGCGAACACGGCGGCAGCCGCCTCGAACAGGCGCCGGCGCTGCACGCTGAGGCGCACCTCCAGCGGGGGGGCGTGTCGCCCGCGCGGCACCGTGCGGGCATCGGGTGGCTGCTCGGCCATGGCCTCTAAGACTAAGTACGCTCCCGGCGTGCCTGCCTCCCGCTCCCTTGCCCTCGTGCTGGCCGCCGCCGGCCTCGCGACCGGATGCGGGACGGCCGGATCGAACTCCAGCAAGAACTTCCCGGGCTCCAAGCAGGCCGTTGCCCAGAGCGTTGAGGATCTCGAGTCCGCCGCCCGCAAGTCAGACGAGACGACGATCTGCAACGACCTGCTGGCGACCCCGCTCATCGCGACGATCCGCTCGTCAGGTCAGAGCTGCACGACCGCGATCTCCCACGCGCTCGACGACGCCGACACCTTCGACCTCACGGTCAAGTCCGTCACGGTCGCCGGCAACTCCGCGACCGCGGTCGTCGAGTCCAAGCGCAAGAAGCCCGCGCAGGACACCTTCAAGCTGGTGAAGGAAGGCGGTCGCTGGAAGATCGCCTCGCTGGGCGCGTAGCTGTCCGCGACAGGCCATGCGCCCCTACCGGGGGTCAAGTCTTTCATTGCCACATTTTGCCGCGCGGGGCGAGTTGCGGGGGCATCCAGTGCGGGCGTTTGCGTGGCGCGAACCCTGGTTTGGGCATTGAGGGAAGGGAGCCGGCAAGCGGCGGGGACCTGGGCCCTTTTGTGCGTGCTATCCGCGAGTTAGAGGGCCCACGTCGGCGGACGAGCCGCGGCGACAGTGCTCCTTCTCCCTCAATGCAGGCAACCGACGCCAAGCCCGTCGCAGGCAAACCGCGCTGCGCGCCACCCACCTCCCCGCCCCGCGTGCAAAGCGTGCAAATGTGGCAATGAAAGACTTGACCCCCTGGGGGAGGCGACGGGCTGGGCGCCTAGCCCAGCGAGCGCCCGTAGTGGCGTTCGTAGTACGCGCGGTAGTCGCCGGAGCGGATCGGTTCCCACCACCAGGCGTTGTCGCGGTACCAGTCGACGGTGCGCGCGATCCCGTCGGCGAAGCGGACCTCGGCCTCCCATCCGAGCGCGCGGACCTTCTCAGACGCGAGGGAGTAGCGGCGGTCGTGGCCGGGGCGGTCGGTGACGTACTCGATCAGGGACTCGTCGGCGCCTGCGAGCTCGATGACCTTCCGGACGACCTCGATGTTTGGCGACTCGTCGGGGCCGCCGACGTTGTAGGCCTCGCCGGGGACGCCGCGCTCGAGCACGGTCGCGATCCCGCGCGCGAAGTCCTCGACGTAGATCCAGTTGCGCACGTTCATGCCGTCGCCGTAGACTGGCAGCGGGTCGCCGTGCAGCGCGTTGAGGATCATCAGCGGGATCAGCTTCTCGGGGTACTGGCGCGGGCCGTAGTTGTTGGAGCCGCGGCAGATGCAGGCCTCGAGGCCGTAGGTGTGCACGTAGCCCGCGACGAGCAGGTCGGCGCCGGCCTTCGTCGCGGAGTACGGCGAGGAGGGCGCGAGCGGCGACTCCTCGGTGAACGA
>JAWVFZ010000397.1:0-5843 GCA_033855555.1 Solirubrobacteraceae bacterium | reverse complement strand
ATGCGCCCCGAGAGCGCCACGAGCTGGCTATGCCCGAATCCGGGTGATCGGGAGCGGCTGCTCGACATGGAGGAGCGCCTCGGCCCGGTGCGAGGTGCCGCGTTCGCCGTGCTCGTCTTTGCCGCGCTCTTCAGCGCGCCCTGGATGGGCTGGTGGATCGTCGCGCCGATCCTGGCCTGCGCCGCCGCGTTCGGTGCCGCGGGTCGCGGATTGGCGACCAGCCCGCGCCCCGAGCATCGCATCGCGTTCGTCTGGGCGTGCTCGCAGCTGACGATCGCCGCGTGCGTCGCGTTGACCGGGGGCGCGCACAGTCCGGGGCTGGCCTGGTTCGTGGTGCCCGCCATCACGCTGCCCGTGCGCTTCGGCCCCCGCGGCGTCGCCGCCGGCGTGACGTTCACGATCGTGCTGCTGCTCGCGGTCACGCTCGGCCTCGACTTCCAGGCGACCATCGACGGGCCGGAGCGGTTCCTCTTCCCGCTTGCGGCGATCGCGGCGGTCGCGCTCATGTCGACCGCGCTGATGCGGTCCGACCTCGAGCACCGCTCCGAGGCAGTGGTCGACCCGCTCACCGGGATGCTCAATCGCAACGCTCTCGCGACGCGCGCGGTGGAGCTCGCGCAGCAGTCCGCGGTCACCCGCGAGCCGGTCGCGCTCGTCGTCGGCGACCTCGATCACTTCAAGTCGATCAACGACGGCCACGGCCACGCGGTGGGCGACGTGGTCCTCAAGGACGTCGCCTATCGGATCCGCAAGCGCTTGCGCGCCTACGACCTCGCCTACCGGCTCGGCGGCGAGGAGTTCCTCGTGCTGCTGCCGGGCGCCAGCAGCGAGCACGCCGCCGAGGTGGCCGAGGACCTGCGCCTCGCGATCGAGGGCACGACGATCGCCAACCTCGCGGTCACGATCTCGTTCGGCGTCGCAGCATCGGACCCGGGCGAGTTCGACTACGAGAAGGTCTTCGCAGAGGCCGACCTCGCGCTCTACGAAGCCAAGCGCTCCGGGCGCAACCAGGTGCGCGCAAGCGGCGCCGCCGCGGTCGCCGCGTAGGCGTCCGTTGCGATCGCTGCCGCTTGGGGCGAGTTGCGTGGATGGTGCGCAGCGCGGTTCGGTGTGGTGGGACCGGCCTGGCTGCTTGCATTGAGGAAAAGAGAGCGGCTCGGTGGCGCCAGGCGGGCCGCTTGGCTGACGAAACTGGCGCATAGCGCCATGTTCGTCAGTCTCGGACTCGTCCCGCGCGATCTGGGCACGCTAATCGTCGATATGCGACGAGAACCCCGCCCAGATGGTCCGCGACGCCGGCCCTGCCTTCCCTCACTGCAAGCAACCCACGCCCAGCCCGCCCCAGGCAAACCGCGCTGCGCACCACCCATCCCACACCCCCGCTCCGCGCGCCAAGCGACAGTCGCATCGAGTTCGCTAGCGTCGCCGAAATGTCCGCCCTCGCCATCCGCATGCGCGGCGCCGTGAAGCGCTACGGGGCGGTGACGGCGGTGGCCGGGCTCGATCTCGACGTACCGGAGGGGACCTGCGTCGGGCTCCTGGGGCCCAACGGCGCCGGGAAGTCGACGACGATGAGGCTGCTGACAGCGCAGGCGATCGCCGACGAGGGCGAGCTCGCCGTGCTCGGTCACGAGCTGCCGGCCGACTCGAAGGCCGCGCGCGCGGCGATGGGCGTCGTGCCGCAGCTCGACAACCTAGACACGACGTTGACGGTCGAGCAGAACCTGCTCGTCTTCACCTACCTCTATCGCGTCCCGCGCGCGGAGCGCCGCGAGGCGATCGAGCGCGCGCTCGAGGTCGCCAACCTGGCAGACCGCCGCAAGGCGAAGGTCGACGAGCTCTCCGGCGGCATGCGCCGGCGGCTGCTGATCGCGCGGGCGCTTGTGCACGAGCCGCGGCTCCTGCTGCTCGACGAGCCGACCGTGGGGCTGGACCCGCAGGTGCGCCAGGAGCTGTGGGCGCTGATCGACCGCCTGCGCTCGGAGGGGACCTCGATCCTCATGTCGACGCACTACATCGAGGAGGCCGCGCGCCTGGCCGACACGGTGACCGTGATGAGCCACGGGGTGGCGGTCGCGTGCGGGCGCCCCTCGGAGCTCGTGTCCGAGCACGCCGGGCGGGAGGCGGTGGAGGTCTACGGCGCCCCGTCGCGCCTGCTCGAGGTGGAGGACGACGCGCGGGCGCGGGGCTGGCCGACGCGCCGCACCGGCACGAGCGTGACGATCCTGCGCGCCGAGGAGGCCAACGGCGAGATGCCCGACGGCGAGCGCCGTGTGGCGACGCTCGAGGACGTCTTCGTCCTGTTGACCGGGGAGGAGATCTCCTGAGCTCCACGGCTGAACCCCGCGTGCGCCGCCTGGACCGCGCCGCGCTGATGGGCGTGCTCGTGCGCGAGGTCGTGAACTTCCGCTCGTTCTGGCGGTCGAGCACGTTCTCCTCGACGGTCGAGCCGACGATCTACCTGCTGGCATTCGGCTTCGGCTTCGGATCGCTCGTCACGAAGGTCGGCGGCCTCGACTACGTGCAGTTCGTCGGCACGGGGACGGTGGCGACGGCGGTGCTGTTCTCGTCTGTGTTCCCGGCGATGTTCGGGACCTTCGTCAAGTACCAGTTTCAACACACCTACGACGCCATCCTCGCGGCGCCCGTGGACACCGAGGAGCTCGTCACGGGCGAGGCGCTCTGGATCGCCACCCGCTCCGGGACGTTCGGCTGCTTCCCCATGCTGGTCGCGATCGCCTTCGGCCTGAACCCGTCGTGGGGCATGTTCGTCGTGCCCGTGATCGCGTTCCTCAGCGGCTTCGGCTGGGCGTGCTTCGGGATCCTGATCGCCGCCGTCATGAAGACGATCGACAACTTCAGCTACGTGACGTCGACGGTCATCACGCCGCTGTTCCTCGTCGCCGGCACGTTCTTCCCGATCTCCGGCCTGCCGCAGTGGGCGCAGATCGCGGCGAACATCAACCCGCTCTACCACTGCGTACAGCTCGTCCGCCACGCGGTCTTCGGATTCCAGGCGGAGGACCTGTGGCACCTCGGGTTCCTCGTGGCGTTCGGCCTGATCGTGTGGCGCCTTGCGATCTCGCGCATGGAGAAGCGGCTGGTGGACTGATGCGGGTGGCGGTCGTCGGCGGCGGGGTCGTCGGATGCGCGTGCGCGCTCGAGCTCGCGCGCCGCGGCGCCGAGGTCCTGCTCGTCGAAGCCGAGCGTGAACTGGCGCTCTGGGCGAGCGGGACGAACTCCGGGATCCTGCACACGGGCTTCGACTCGCCTGAAGGCGAGCTGGAGACCAGGCTGATCCTGCGCTCGGCGGCGCTGCGCGACGCAGCGCTCACGGCGCTCGGCGTGCCGGTGCTGCGCTGCGGCGCGCTGATGCGCGGCGCACCGGCCGGCTACCCGCGCAACGCCGTCGAGGCGTTGCGGGACGGCGCGGACCTGCTGATCCCGGGCGAGTGGGTCACCGACCCGGTCGCCTTCACGCTGGGGCTCGCCGCACTCGCGCGCGAGTGCGGGGCCCGGATCGAGACCGGTCGCAGGGTGACCGATGTGCGCGAGCTCGAGGCCGACGTCGTCATCAACGCGGCGGGTCTCGGCGGCGGTGCCTTCGACGGCTCGTTCGCGGTGCACCCGCGCAAGGGCGAGTTCTTCGTCTTCGAGGCCGAGCTCGAGCGGATCCTGCTCCCGCCGCCCTCGCCGCGCACCAAGGGCGTGCTCGTGTTCCCAACGGTGGAGCCCGGCCTGGTGATCGCCGGGCCGACGGCCGTCGATCTCGACACCCCCGACTGGTCCGTGCGCGCAGAGGCGAAGGCCGAGGTGCTCGCCAAGGCACGCGAGCTGCTGCCGGATCTCGGCGAGCCGATCGCCTCCTATGCGGGGCTGCGACCGGCCGGCCGCGACGGCGCCAACTACGTGATCGGCTGGTCGCCGACCGTACCCGCGCTGCTGAACGTCGGCGCGATCCGCTCGACCGGGCTGAGCGCGTCGCTCGGAATCGCCGAACACGTGGCCGGGCTCATCGGCCTGCGCGGTGAGCCGTGGTGGGAACGTGCTGCTCGGCATCGATGAAGGCACCAGCGCCGTCAAGGCAGTGCTGTTCGACGACGACCTGACGCCGATCCGCGAGGCACGCCGCGAGAAGCGCACGCTGCATCCGCGACCGGGCTGGGTTGAGCAGGACGCCGAGGAGATTCTTGACGCGGTGGTGAGCGCGGCGACCGAGGCGCTCGGCTCCGAGTGCGCCGACGCGGTCGGCCTGGACCACCAGGGCGAGTCGGTGGTGGCGTGGGACCCGGTCAGCGGGCGGCCGCTCTCGGCTGTCGTGACGTGGCAGGACAAGCGCGGCGCCGCGCTGCTGGACGGCGTCGACGTGTCGCGCACCGGCCTGCCCGCCGACCCGTACTTCTCGGCGAGCAAGATCGCGTGGCTGCTGGGGGAGGGCGGCGTCCCGCCGACGGCCCGGATCGGCACGGTCGACAGCTTCCTCTGCGACCGCCTCGGAGCGGGCTTCGCGACCGATCCCTCCACGGCCTCGCGGACCCTGCTCAACGTGCCCGGCGACCCCGGCTGGGATCCGGATCTGCTCCAGGCGTTCGGCGTGCCGCCCGCCGTGCTGCCGCGTATCGAGGACACGTGTGGAGAGCTGGGCGAGCTGCGCGGCATCGGCCCGCTGCGCGCGCGCTGCTGCGATCAGCAGGCCGCGCTCGCGGGGGCCGGTTGCGTTCGGGAGGGGATGGTGAAGGCCACCTATGGCACGGGCGTCTTCGTGCTCACACACGCGGGAACCAGCGCGCCGTCGGCGCCAGGCCTGCTGCCGACGGTGGCGTGGCGTGCCGGCGGGCGGGTCGAGTTCGCGCTCGACGGCGGCGTCTTCACTGCCGGCGCTCTGGTCGACTGGCTGGCGGAGCTGTTCGGCGTCGACGCCGGCGCGCTGCTCGCCGGCGCGGCGAGCGACGCCGGCGGTGTCCGCATCCTCCCGGCGCTGGCCGGTATCGGCGCGCCGTGGTGGCGCCCCGAGGCAACCGGCGTGATCGGGGGGCTCACGCGCGGCAGCGGGCGCGCGGAGCTCGCGCGCGCCGCGCTGGAGGGCATCGCGTGGCGGGTCGCCGACGTGCTGGCGGTCGTCGGCGCCGCCGAGCTGCGCGTCGACGGCGGGCTCACCCGCAGCGACACGCTGCTCCAGCTCCAGGCCGACTTCGCCGGCGTCACCGTCCGGCGTACGTCGCCCGACGCCACCGTTCGAGGCGCCGCCGCACTGGCCGCCGTCGGCGCCGGGCTGCTGCCCGATACCGCCGCGATCGCCGCGCTCACGCCGGCCGGGCCCGCGATCGAGCCACAAACCGATGCGCCCTGGCGGCAGGAGGCCCACGCGGCCTGGCGCCGGTTCGTCCAAGCCTCGTCATCCGGTGGCTGAGCGGCTGTCACCATAGGTACATGGAAGCCAGCACGCCCACCAAGATCGACCGCGAGCGCATCAAGGAGCTGACCGTCCGCGAGGAGAAGCTGCTGGACGAGCGCACCGGCAAGTCGGCGGAGATGTACCGCCGCGCCAACGTGACGCTGGCCGCCGGCGTGGCGTCGTCCTACCAGGTGCGCGACCCCTGGCCGATCTACCTCGAGCGCGGCGAGGGCCCGAAGGTCTGGGACGTCGACGGCAACGAGATGGACGACTTCCACAACGGCTTCGGGTCGATGGTGCAGGGCCACGCCCACCCCGTCATCGGCAGGGCGATCAGCGAGCGCTATTCGAAGGGGACGCACTTCGCCGCGCCGACCGAGGACGCAATCGTCGTCGGCGAGGAGCTCGCGCGCCGCTTCCGCCTGCCCAAGTGGCGCTATACGAACTC
>JAWVFZ010000396.1:0-12091 GCA_033855555.1 Solirubrobacteraceae bacterium | reverse complement strand
CATCGGCTTCTGCTCCGGCAGGGCCGTGATCGTGCGCCGGCCGGCGAGGAACTGGTCCTACTGGACGAGCCGCAGCGGGCTCGCCAGAGGGAGCGGGCTCGCCAGAGCGGCGGGCGCCTCGTGCCCGCGGCCGCGCCTGATCTCGATGACCTTCGGTGTGAGGTAGTGAACCTTCGTAGGCGAATGCCTGCGAGTGGACCGGCGAGAGCTCATGTTGCCTCCGGGGCCGAGGAGCCGGACTGCGCGAACGAGCGCCGCGGGCTCCCAGTGGTCTGGGAGGTGGCCGGTGGCGCCGGCCCGCAGCGTCGCGATGAGACGAGCGTCCGTCTCCGAAGCCGTCAACACCATGACCGCGACCGAGTGCCCGGCGAGCATCCGCCGCGTCGCCTCGACACAGTCGAGGCCGCGCAGATTGACGTCCATGAGGACCACATCGGGCCGTACGCGGTCCGTGAGCGCCACCGCCTGGTCGCCGTCGGCGGCCTCGCCGACGACGGCGATGCCCGGCTCGCGCTCGAGCAGGACATGAAGGCGCGCGCGCACCAGCCGCTGGCTGTGGGCGATCGCGACCCGGATCGTGCCGGAGGCCTGTTGATCGGCGCGGATCTCTGGCACAGAGACCCGTCGGTCAGAGCGGGCCATCAGCCTGCGGGGCCGGACGGCGGGCGGATCGAAGAGGGTCGACGCGACTGCGTTCGTCTTCATGACGATCACTATTGCTCGCGCGCGCCGCAAGGCCCATACCCATCGGCCCGATACTGGTTTGGGCGATCCAGACAAAGTTGTAGGGCTAGCCCTAGGTTATGTCGGCGTAGGGGGTTCTCCCTAACCCGGGTGCTCGGCTGAGTGCCATGATCGGGGCAGTGTCCTGGTCCATCCTGGTGGTCGACGACGACTGCGTGTTCCGAAGCCTCGCTGCGCTACTGCTTGCCGACGTCGGCTTCGTGGTCGTCGGCGAGGCGGCAACCGCGGAGGAGGCCATCGCCGCGGCGCACGAGCTCAAGCCCGACGCGGTCCTCGTCGACGTCGGACTGCCCGACGGCAACGGCGTCGCGCTGGCCCGCGAGTTGGTGGCGCTGCCGTGGGGACCGCGCGTCGTCCTGACCTCGGCGGACCCGAACACTACGCGCGCCGAAGACGTCCGCGAGTCGGGCGCGGGCGGGTTCGTCCCCAAGGATGAGCTGGCCAACGCTCCGCTGCAGCAGCTGCTTGCCCTGGGCTAGCGCGGCCCGTTTGAGCGCCCAGATCGTTGGTCGAATGGCCGCGCGGTTCTGGCCCCGCGTCCAGTCGCCCATCGGCGCACGTCCGCCGATGCTCCATCGATCACTTACCGAACCAACATTCCTTTCGCCCCTCTCGCGCCTCTCGCCACGCTCGCCGCGCTCATCGCGTTCGCGATGCCGACCGGCGCGGACGCGGCCACGCGCGCAGTCATCAGCTCCAACTGGGCCGGATACGCGGTCAGCAAACCTGCGGTCCGCTTCCGGCGCGTCGCCGGCACGTGGGTGCAACCGGCGGCCACGTGCACACCTGGCGCGCGCCGGTTCTCGGCCTACTGGCTGGGCATCGGGGGCTTTCACTCCGCGTCCAACGCCCTCGAGCAGATCGGCACCCAGGTCGACTGCAGCTTGCACGGTCAGGCGGTCTACTCGGCGTGGTACGAGCTGGTGCCAGCCGCGCCGGTGCACGTCTCGATGCGCGTACGCCCGGGCGACACGCTCTCGGCGAGCGTGGTCGTGTCGGGCCACAAGGTCAAGCTCTACCTCGCCAACCGCACGACCGGCGCTACCTTCTACGAGCAACGATCGACCAAGCACATCGACAGGCGATCGGCGGAGTGGGTCGTCGAGGCGCCCTCGACGTGCGACACCACGGGCTGTTACCCGCTGCCGCTGGCCGACTTCGGGAGCGCAAGCTTCTCCGGGGCCAGTGCGACGACCACCGGCGGGCTCCGCGGCACGATCGCGAACCCCACGTGGGCCACAACCGCCATCACGCTCGGCCCGAGCGCCGACCGCAATATCGGAACCGGCCTCCCCTCGCCGGGCTTCTCCGGCCAGGCAACACCCAGCGACCTATCCCCCGGCGGTGACGCATTCACCGTCACCTACCAGGACGTGGCCCCGGCGGTATTGCCCCCGCCCGCTGCGCCGGTAGGCCCGCCACCGGTGGGATGAGGCGCGCCGCGGGCCATGCGCCTGCCGCGCGCGTGATCCGCGCGCTCGTTCTGGCCCGGATTATCCGCGCATAGCGCGGACTTTCCGGCCCGCAACGCGTTGAGGCGTGGCCGCGCCGATGCCCCGATGTCCTCGACATCCTGCGTCCCGAAGGCCTGATCGCCTGGTACCTCAGAACAGCGGCGAGGCGATCGCCCGGGCGCGAGGGTTTGGTGATGGCGCAGTGGACATCATCAGGCGAGTCCGGGGAGACCAGCACCTCGGCGGGTGCCCCGCACAGACCTCTGCTGGACGCGGTCCTCGCGGCGGCGCGCTTCGAGCGCGGTGTGCGGCGCGCGCGGCACGTACGCATCGACCGCGGGCGGGACAGCGGCACGAGGAATGCCGGCATCCCACTCGCCCTCGCCGCCCGCGAGCTCCGCAGGCTCACCCGAGCCCCCCGGCGCTCGACTGGCGGCCGTCCCGCTTGACGTTTGCGATTCCAAGAGTGGTTCAGGCTCTTCGCTTCTCCGTGGAGATATTCGCCCACTGAGCCCGGTAGGACTACTCCTGCGGCATCGGTTCGCAGGGGTGCTTTCCGCGGCCTCGACGAGAAACCCGATTGGCGCCGACGACGGAATTGAGTCTTCGCTAGGGGCCGCAAGTGTTGCGGGAGTTAGCCATCTCCCAGTCCTGCTTGTCGATGCTGCCGCCGCTCGTCGGGATGCCTGGCCGGTCCCAGTCAGCGCGTTTCCACCATCCGCCGAAGACCGAATGGCGCACCGTGATCGACACACCGCCCCACTTGCCGCGTTCGCCGGGACACGGGCCCACAGTGCAGTGGTAGACGGCCTGACCAATCAGCGCCCTGGGAACGGTGCCGTCGAACGAGCAGCGCACATTGATGCCCGCGCTCGGATCCGATCCACCTGCGGCATACAGCGCGGCCCGCCGCGCATCGGCACCGGTCTGGTGAGGGCCCCATATCTGGACGACGGCCGCCAGTACCACCGCCGCCGCCACGACGACTCCCAGCGCGAGTAAGGCACGCCGAAGCACGCCCTGACTATAAGTCGCGCCACGGCGCAATCACCTCAATGAGCGGGCACGACCATCTCCATCAGAAGCGAAACCGCACTGGTTCCTTGGAAGCCTGGAAGGCGAGGCTCAACCGCCCGGCTTCTTCCTGCAACAGCGTCCTAGAGCTTGCGGAACTTCCAGGTCGCGAGCGCGGCCGAGGCGACCAGGATCGCGGCGGACCAGACGACCGCGTGGAGCGCGGCGGGCCCCGCGGCGCCGGTGCCGTGCGTCAGGTCGCGCAGGGCGTTGGCGACCTGCGTCACCGGCTGGGCGTTGGCGAACGTTCGCAGCGCGCTCGGCATGTACTGCGTCGAGGTGAACGTCGAGGCGGCGAAGACGAGTGGGAAGGTGAGCAGGAACCCCGCCAGCGTCGCGCTCTCCACGTTGCGCACCATCAGGCCCACGAGCGTGAACAGCCACGAGCACGCGTAGCCGAAGAGGAGCGCGATGCCCAGACCGCCGAGGACGGGGAGCAGGGAGTTGTGGAACCGGAAGCCGACCAGCAACCCGATCGCCAGCAGCAGCGCCATCGTGTAGGTGAGGCGCACGAGGTCGGCCAGCGTGCGCGCGGCGAGGATCGAGCTGCGGTTCGTCGGCAGCGAGCGCAAGCGATCGGTCACGCCCTTGGAGAGGTCGTCAGCGACCCCGACCGCCGACGACGAGCCTCCGAACAGCGCGGTCTGGACGATGACGCCCGGCATCAGGTAGTCGACGTAATTGGCGTAGCCGGGAACGTGGATCGACCCGCCGAAGACGTAGCGGAACAAGAGCACGAACATGATCGGCATGATCGCCGCGAACACGACCAGCTCGGGCGTGCGCGCTGTCAGCAGCAGGTTGCGCCGCGTCAGCAGGAACGTGTCGGTGAAGAACGACCGCGCACCGCGCGAGCGCGGGCGGATGATGACGGCGCCCATGGGCGTGGTTGTCGTACTCATTTGCATTCTCCGATCGAGATCAGGCTCTGGCGCGCTGGGCTTCGGGCTCGGCCGCCGGGACAGGCTCACCGGGCACGGGCCGCAGGTGCGCCTCGGGCCTGCTCCGGTCGGCGGAGGCGCCGGTCAGCGTCAGGAAGACGTCGTCGAGCGAGGGCCGGCGGACGCCGAGGTCGGCGACCGGAATGCCGGACTCCTCGATGCGGCGGGCGGCCGCGAGCAGCGTCTGAACGCGGTCGGATGTCGGCAACGTGACGCTCTGGCTGCGCTTGTCGGCGACGGGCTGGCCCGTCCCGAGCCCGCTGAGCAGGCCGACGAGGCGTTCGATGTCGGCCGGGCGGGTTGCCCGCACCTCCAGGACGTCGCCGCCGATGCGCTGCTTGAGCTCGTCGGGGCTGCCCTCGGCAATCAGGCTCCCGCGCTCGATCACGGCCACCCGGTCGGCGAGGCGATCGGCCTCCTCGAGGTACTGGGTGGTCAGCAGCAGCGTGGTGCCGGCCTCGACGAAGTCGTCGATCAGGCTCCATAGCTCGATCCGCGAGCGCGGGTCCAGCCCGGTGCTCGGCTCGTCCATGATCAGGACGAGCGGGTGTCCGACGAGGCTCGCGCCGAGGTCGAGCCGCCGGCGCATGCCGCCCGAGTAGGTGCGGACGAGCCGGTCGCCGGCGTCGGAGAGACCCAGGCGCTCGAGCACCTCGGAGGCACGCGCGCGCGCCTCGCGGCGCGGCAGGCCATAGAGCCGGCCCACCATCACGAGGTTCTCGCGGCCACTCAGCGTCTCGTCCACAGCGGCGAACTGTCCGGCGAGGCCGATCAGCGAGCGGACGGTCTTCGCGTCGTTCACGACGTCGACGCCGGCGATCTGGATGCGGCCGGCGTCAGGCGCGAGCAGCGTCGCGAGAATCCGCACGAACGTCGTCTTGCCGGCGCCGTTGCGGCCCAGCACCGCCAGGACCTGTCCGGCATCGACGGCGAGGTCGACGCCCCCGAGGGCGACCGTCGACCCGAAGGCCTTCTCGACCCCCTCGGCCTGGATCATCGCGCGATTAACAGCCACGTCGCCTCCTTCGTCGGCTCGTGTGCACCGGCGAGCTTGCGGTCATGGGCAGGGCGTGGTGGCACCCGAGAAGCCTTCACGCTTGCGTCCTGGCGAGCATCGTTCGGCGGGCGGGTCTCGGCTGGCCCTCGGGCCAGACCCGTCGCCGCCGGCTGCCTGCTGAGGTTTGCGGATGCGCCGCCGGCCGGCCCAAGTTGCCCTTGCCTTGGTCGTGGTCGTGGTCGTCACCGCCGTCGTGGCCGGGCTGATGACGCACACCGCCGCCCAACCCTCAGCTGACGCGCCGCCCACCGGCACCAACACTCCGGTGGCGGGCGGTCGCCCGGTATCGAGCACGCTGCGGTGCGCCACCGCGCGTCATCCCTACCCGGTCGTGCTTGTCCCCGGCACGTTTGACGCGACGTCGTGGACGGCGATCTCAGGGACACTCGCCGCGAGCGGCTACTGCGTGAAGACGTTCAGCTACAGCGCCGCAGGCACCGGCTCGATCGCGCAGTCGGCGCGGCAGCTCAGCCGATTCGTCGACCGCGTCCTCACCCGCACGCACGCCACGCGCGTCTCGATCGTCGGGCACTCCCAGGGCGGGGTCACGGCGCGCTACTACGTCAGGTTCCTGGGCGGCGCCGCGAAGGTGAAGGCGCTCGTCGCGCTCTCGCCCCCCAACCACGGCACGACGACGCCGTTCCTGATCCCGGGCATGGTCATGGGCTGCGTCGCGTGCATCCAGCAGGCCGCGGGATCCAACTTCATCGCCACGCTGAACGCCGGGGACGGCGCGCCCCCGCCGGTGGACTACACGGTGATCGAGACGCGCTACGACCTGGTCGTCACGCCGTACCAGTCGGCCTTCCTGCAGGGCCCTGCGAACCGGATCACGAACGTGGCGCTGCAAGCCGCCTGTCCTGGCGACCTTGCCGGCCATCTGACCATCACGTCCGACCCCGTCGCGGTGCAATGGGTCGCCGAGGCGCTCGCTCGCAACGGGCCCGCCGATCCGGCGTTCCGGCCAAGCTGCTGACCGGCGCACGCCCGTGTACTCCTGGGGCGGTAGCGAAAAGAGCCGACTCCGGAGCGACGACAAGCGCGCGGCCGGCCGGGACCATTGGCAAGGCGCCGAACCGAGTAGGTACGGCGCTCACACTTCGAAAAGGAGACCGCTCGTGCCGATGGTGAGATGCCCGCGATGCGCCCTGCGGCAGTACACGCCGACCCCGTACGCGAGCCCCGCCCGGTGCGTCGAATGCGAGGCGCCGCTGCTTGCATCCAAGCTCGTCGGGCGTCAACGGCTCGTGCACTCCGCGCGGAGCGAGTCAGCGCGATCGCGCGGGGGCAGCGGGTCGTGACCGACGTACGGGTGGGCGACCCCTTCGAGGTCCGCTACGAGGTCCCGGTCGAGGGCGGCGTGCTGAGCGTCGCGCGCGCCGGGCCACCGCCAACCGAGGCCGATGCCGTGGTTCTGGCCATCCACGGCGTCACGTCCTCGCTCGAGATCTGGCGTTCGGTTGCACGCGAGATGACCGCGCGGGGGCGGGTGACCCTGCTGGCGCCGGACTTGCGCGGGCGCGCGCACAGCGCCGACCTGCCGGGCCCCTACGGGATCGCCGTGCATCTGGCGGACCTGACCGCCGTCCTGGACGACGCTTCGGCCGAGCAGGCGGTGCTGGTGGGGCATTCGCTGGGCGGCTTCGTCGTCGCCGGCCTGGCCGCGCAGCGCCCCGAGCGTTGCTCCGGAGTCGTGCTGCTCGACGGTGGCCTCGTGGTCCCGTCGATGGCAGGCCACGATCTCGACGAGCTGCTCGAGGCGATGGTCGACGCGGCGCTCCTGCGCGCGCAGATGACGTTCGAGTCGGCCGACGCATACACCGAATCCTGGCGCGCGCACCCGGCATTCGCGCAGGCCTGGGACGACGACGTCGATGCCTATGCCCGCTACGAGGTGAGCGGCGAGCCGGGCGACATGCGCTTGATGGTCTCGGAGACGGCGGTGCGGGCCGACCTGGTCGATCTGACGTGCGACGACTCGACGCGGACGGCCGTCGAGCGCGTGAGGGCTCCCATCTGGCTGTTACGCGCGCAGCGCGGAATCTTCAACGACGCCTATCCCGTGATCCCGCGCCCGATCCTCGACACCTTCCTTGCCTCCCAGCCCGACGCTCACGTCGAGGACGTCGCCGGCGTCAACCACTACACGATCGCTCTGGGTGCCGGCCCGGGCCCGAGTGCGGTCGCCGCGGCGATCGAATCGGCCGCCCTGCCCAACACGCGCTAGCTCAAGAGCAGGCTGCGATACAGGTCCGCGAACGCGCGCGCGCCCGCCTGGCCGAACTGAGCATGTGCGTAGCGCAACGTCACGTGTAACCGGCCGCCGACCGTGGTGGCGCCGAAAGCGGTGCCCAGCGGCATGCGGCCGGGTGGCGAGAACCACACCGCCTCGACGGTCCCCGCATCGTCGCCGAGCCACGGCCATTCGTCGAGCACGCCGAGGTTCGAGAGCGACGCCGTGTCGACGACCGCGTTGCCGGTCAGCGGGATCAGGTCCTTGAGCCGGCGCTTGGCGCGCACCGGCAGCCGGCTGGGACCCACCAGCAGGTCGATGACCAGCCCGGCGAGCCCGTCCTGCTTGATCCGGCGCGTGCGCTCACCGGTGACCTCGAGGGCGCGCTGCAGCTCTTGGTGTTCGCAGAAACCCAGCGACACGGTCACGTAGGAGGCGAAGTTGCCGATGACCTCGTCGTGCCACGCGGCCGGCCGTAGATTGACGGGCATCGTCAGCGCGATCCGGCCGGGCCACCGGCTGCGACTGGCGTTCCAACGGCTGATCGCCACGGCCAGTGCCGCCAGGAGCACGTCGTTGACCGTTGTGTCCGGGCCCTGCTTGGAACGGACTTCGCGGGTCTCCTCGGCGGAAAGCGCGAGCAGCTCGAAGCCGTAGCCGGGCCGGCCGTCGCCGCCTTCGCGCGCGACGCGCGCGGTCGGCGTCAGCTGGCGCACGGCGTTCAGCGCCAGCGCGTAACCGCGCACGATCCGCTCCTCCAGCGATCGCGCCCCGGCCAGCGCGAGCACGTCGCGCACCCCCAGCGGATCCAGTTCTGGGACCGGATCCTCCTCGCCGGCGTAGGCGCGCAGGATCGATCGCATGAGCCGTACGGCGCTCACGCCGTCGCCCGCCGCGTGGTGGAGGTTGAGCAGGATCGAGTCGCCGTCCGGGCCCTGCGCCAGGACGACGGCGAACGGCGGGGCGTCCTCGAGTGCAGGGCTCACACCGAACAGGCGCTCGCGCGCGTCGGCCAGGAGCGTCTCGTGGGGGCAGGCTGCGACCGTCAGCGGCACCTCGTCGCGCCGGTCGGCTATCTCCCAGCGATAGGCGCGGTCGCTCGGCTCCCAGCTCGCGAGCCTGGCCCGGGCGAGGGGGTGGCGGCGGATGGCCGCCGCGATCGCCGCCGAGAGGCGCTCGGGGTCAAGCCGGCCGCCGACCCTCACCTCGAGCTGAATGCTCCACGGCTCGCGCTCGTCGTCCAGGTTGAGGAAGTGCTCGTCGAGCAGGTTCAGCGGCACCGATGTCGGCGCGGCGGCGAGCGACGGTCGCGGTGAGATGTTCGCGGCATTCACCGAGACAATGCTGGCCGACTTCTGCCGCGGTGTCGTCGGCTCGCTGGCGTCTTTGCCCGCTACCTCGCCAAGGCGAGGCGCAGCCCGGGCTCGCCGGCGGGCGGTATCGCCCGCGGCGTGGTCGACAGGTTCACGAGCCATCCGATTCCCCAGAGCTCAGCTCGCTGAGCTTCAGGGCCAGGAACAGGATCTGGAGGTCCTCCATCGCGTGCGGGTCGCGGCCGGTCAGCTCCCGGATGCGGCGTAGCCGGTAGACGACGGTGTTCGGATGGACTGTCAGCAGCCGCGCGCTCTTGGTCAGGTTGGTGCGCGCGCTGAGGTAGGCGCGCAGCGTCTTGACGAGCTCGGCGCGGTGCGCTTCGTCGTATTCGACGAGCGGGCGGAGCGTGTGCTCGAGGATCCGCTGCGCGTGTGGACTGGCACGCAGCATGTAGTCGACGAGCACGTCGTCGAGGACGACCGCGCGGCCGCGGATCCCCGTCCCGGTGGCGATGGCCACCGCCTCCCTTGCCTCGGCATAGGCGGTGGCGATCGCGAGGCGCCCGCGGTGCCAGCCGCTCATGCCGATGCTGACGTCGACCGAGATGCCCGCCGCCAGCGCAGCGCATTCGCGCCTGATCGCGTCGAGCTCCTCGGGCCGTGAGGCGGGGTAGAGCGCCACCACGTCTCCCAGGCGGATCCCCACGAGGAGTGATCCGCCCGACGGGCGAAGGTAGGTTCGTGCCGCATCGACGATGTGGTCCATCTCCACCGAGGAGGCGAGCGGCAGCGGGCGGCCGTCCTCTCCCGGCCCCGCGGCCCCGCGGATGAGGACGACCACGTGATCGTCGCCCAGACGACGACGCAGCATGCGGGCCAGGCGGCGCACCCGTTCGTCGTCGCCTCGGCCGGCGAGCAGCGCGTCCAGCAGGTTCCGGCCCAGCAGACCGCGGTCGGTCATCTCGTCGATATAGGCGTGTGCCATCGTCGCGGCCACCACGTCGACATGGCGCCACAGCCGGCCGGCGATGCGCAGCGCGGCTTCGCGCTCGTCCGCACGACTGACATGCGTCGCCGCGAGCACGGAGTCCCAGATCGTCTCACCCCAGATGCGGCCCTGATGCAGCATCGATTCCAGCGACACGCCCAGGTGGACGCGGCGCGCGGCGACCTCGCGCGCCATCTCCAGGAGCCCCTCGTCGACCGGCTCGGCGTTCTCGAGGCCGGACACGAGCGACTCGATGTTGCGCTGCACGAACTCCAGCGCGCCGGCGAGTTCGGACTCGTCGACGTGCTGGAAGCCCACGACCTCCTCGCGAAACCGAGCGACCGTCAGCTTCGCGAGCTCGTCCTTGCGCAGCGCGATGCGCTGCGCGACGGCGCGCAGCGCCCGGTCGTCGAACTGGATCAGCGCCACGGAGTCATCCGACTCCGCGGACGCCTACATCTCCTGCCCTCCATTGACGGCCCACACCTGCCCGGTGATGTAGGACGACGCGTCGGCGCTGAGGAAGTGCACCACCCGCGCGATCTCGTCGGGCCGCCCCAAGCGGTCGAGGGGAACCTCGGAGCGGATCTTGTCCAGCACCTTCTCGGGGACGCCCTCGAGCATGTCGGTCTCGATGAAGCCGGGCGCCACGGCGTTGACCGTGATGTTCATGCCGTCGGGCGTGAGCTTGCCTGACCGCTTGAGCGCGAAGGCCGTCTCCTTGGCCATCGACATCGTCAGGCCGAACAGGCCGGACTTCGAGGCGGCGTAGTTGGCCTGCCCGATGTTGCCGGTCTGGCCGATGATCGAGGAGATGTTCACGATGCGGCCGCTCCCGCGGTCGACCATGTGCGCCAGCGCCGCCTGGGCGGTGAAGAACGCGCCCGCGAGATTGACCGCGAGGACCTTGTACCAGTCCTCGTCGCTCATCTTGAGGATCGTCCGGTCGGCGGTGATGCCGGCGTTGTTGACGAGGATGTCCAGGCGTCCGTGGTGGTCGATGACCTCCTCGACCGTGCGGCGGCAGTCCTCGGCCGATCCGACGTCGCCCATGTGGATCGAGATCGGCGCAACGCCCGCCGCCAGCTCTGCCTGCAGGCGCTGGGCGCTCTCGTGGTCGCGCCCGTAGGCGGCGGCGACGGAAGCACCGTGCGCCGCGAGCCGGCGGGTGATTGCCGCGCCGATCCCCCTCGTGCCGCCGGTGACGAGGGCCACGCGGCCATCCAGCCGCTCACCCTCGGAATGGGTCTGTGGCTGGGTATCGGTGACCGCCGCGCTGCCGTTGCCGTTCATGTCCACTCTCACTTGCTCGTTTGCGCTCATGCCGTGCGCACTCCGTCCGTGCTGCGCGCCGGCGTGCCGTTGCCGTTCCCCGCGCCGAGGCCGGCTGCGACGTTGGCTCCGAGTTGGGGGTCGACGTTGGTCCAGTAGCCGATCACGCGGCGCAGGACGTCGTCGCTGAGGCCGGCGGAGGCGTGGGCGACGATGTTGGTCGCCATGTGCTCCCGGTCGGTGTCATTCATGACGTCGCGGTAGAGCGTGCCGGCCTGGATGAAGTCGTCGTCATCCCGGTGGGCCTCGTAGGCGTAGTGTCCGATCTCGGCCGCTTCGACCCACCAGCTCGGGAGCGCCTTCTTGGGGTCGGCCTTCGGGCCGCCGTAGGAGTTGGGCGCGTAGACGGGCTGGTCGCCGGCGTGGCGGTAGGTCATCGCGCCGTCCTTGTTGTAGGAGTGCACGGGCGACTTCGACGCGTTGATCGGGAGCTGCTCGTAGTTGGTCCCGATCCGGTGCAGGTGCGTGTCGTGGTAGGAGAACACGCGCCCCATCAGCATCTTGTCGGGGCTCAGGCCGATCCCGGGCACGAGGTTCGATGGCGAGATGGCGGCCTGCTCGACCTCGGCGAAGTGGTTCTCGGGGTTGCGGTCGAGGACCATGCGGCCGACCGGGATCTGCGGGTAGTCGGCGTGCGGCCAGACCTTCGTCAGGTCGAACGGGTTGAAGCGGTAGTCGGCGGCGTCCTCGAAGGGCATGATCTGCATCTCCAGGCGCCACTCCGGGGCGTCGCCGGCGGCGATCGCGTCCCACAGGTCGCGGCGATGGAAGTCGGGGTCCTGGGGGACCATCGCGTCGGCCTCCTCGAGCGTGAAGTTCTCGATCCCCTGGACGGTCTTCCAGTGGTACTTCACCCAGAAGCGCTCGCCGGCGGCGTTCACCCAGGAGTAGGTGTGGCTGCTGTAGCCGTTCATGTGACGCATGGTGCGCGGGGTGCCACGGTCGCTGAACAAGA
>JAWVFZ010000395.1:0-2692 GCA_033855555.1 Solirubrobacteraceae bacterium | reverse complement strand
ATCCGTGCCCGCGTCAGGCGGGCGTTGTAGACCGGCCCCTGCTCGGCGTGCGCCGGCTTGGGCGCCTCGACCAGGCCGTCGAGGTAGGACGGCTCGTAGTTGACGTGCGGGTTCTCGCCGCTGTCGTCGACGCCGTGGGCCATCGGCGCGTCGCGCTGGTTGGTGCGCACGTCGGTCTTGGGCGCGTTGACCTTGAGCTGCAGGTAGTTGGGCCCCACGCGGTAGCGCTGCGTGTCGGAGTAGCTGAACGTGCGGCCGACGAGCATCTTGTCGTCGGAGAAGTCCAGCCCGTCGACCAACACGCCTGTGCCGAACGCGATCTGCTCGTTCTCCTCGAAGAAGTTCGAGACGTTGCGGTTCAGCGTCATCGTGCCGACGTGATGTAGCGGGAACGCGTTCTCCGGCCAGACCTTCGTGTCGTCCAGCGGGTCGAAGTCCAGCTCGGGGTGCTCCTCGTCGCTCATCATCTGGACGTGCAGGTCCCACTGCGGGAAGTCGCCCGCCTCGATGGCCTCGAAGAGGTCCTTGGTGTGGGCGCCCAGCTCCTCGGCCTGCACGGCGGCGGCGTCGGCGCTCGTCCAGCTCTTGACGCCCTGCCGCGGCAGCCAGTGGTACTTGACCAGCAGCGTCTCGCCGGCTTCGTTGACCCACTTGTAGGTGTTGACGCCGAAGCCCTGCTGGAAGCGGTAGGACGCCGGGATCCCGCGCGGGCTGAACAGCAGCGTGACCATGTGCAGCGCCTCGGGCGAGGACGCCCAGAAGTCGAAGAAGCGCTCGGGCTCCTGGCGGAACGTGACCGGGTCGGGCTTCTGGGAGTGGATGAAGTCCGGGAACTTGATCGCGTCGCGGATGAAGAACACGCCGAGGTTGTTGCCGACGAGATCCCAGTTGCCGTCCTCTGTGTAGAACTTGACCGCGAAGCCGCGCGGGTCGCGGGCGGCCTCGGAGGAGTCCCGGCCCCCGGCGACGGTCGAGAAGCGAACGGCGACCTCGGTCTGCTTGCCGGCCTGCTGGAACAGCTTGGCGCGGGTGAACTTCGAGATCGGCTCGTCGCCGCACTTCCCGGTCGCTTCGAAGATGCCGTACGCGGTCGTGCCGCGCGCGTGGACCACGCGCTCCGGGATCCGCTCGCGATCGAAGTGGCTGAGCTTCTCGATGAAGTGGTAGTTCTCGAGCGTGGCGGGGCCGCGCGCGCCGATCGTGCGCTGGTTCTGGTTGTCGGTGACAGGGTGACCCTGCCGGGTGGTCAGCTTGCGACGGTCGTCGCTCATTCGCGGATCCCTTCGTTGCTGTTTGCTTGGCATGTGGGGCACAGGCCCCAGTAGGTGACCTCGGCTTCGCGCACCGCAAAGCCGTGGTCGTCGGGCGGGTCGAGGCAGGGCGCGGCGCCGATGGCACAGTCGACGTCGACGGTGTGGCCGCAGGCGCGGCACACGAGGTGATGGTGGTTGTCGCCGACGCGGGCCTCGTAGCGCGCCGGGCTTCCGGCGAGCGAGACCCGGCGCGCGAGCGCCACGCGGTGCAGCGCCTCACAGACGTCGTAGCCGGCCTGCGTGCTGATGCTCGCGCCGGAGTCGCGGACGCGCTCGACGACCTGGTCGACGCGCGGGTGGTCGTGGGAACGCGCGAGGACCGTCAGCACAGCCACTCGCGTGGCGGTCGCGCGCAGGCCGGCGCTGCGCAACTGCTCCTCGAACGTGCCGGCGACCACGGCGGCGAAGCTACCACCTTCCTGGAATCGATCCAGACTGGCCGGCGGGGCGTGCTCGATAGCCTCCCGGTTGTGCCCCGCCGCGTCACGTTTTCCCGCAACGTCACGCTCTCGCTGTCGCGGACCTGCGTCAGCCATTGCAAGTACTGCGCGTTTGCCACCCACCAGCCGCACCTGCACGAGCCCGACGAGGTCATCGCGCTCCTCGAGGGCGCGACGAAGCGCCGCGTCAAGGAGCTGCTCGTGCTCACCGGCGACGACCCGGCGCACCATCCCGGCGTGGTCGAGAGGCTCCAGCGGCTGGGGTTCGAGGACTTCGTCGCCTACGTCGTCTGGTGCTGCGAGCAGGCGCTGGAGCGCGGCATCCTGCCGCACACGAACCTCGGCGCGCTGCCTGCCGCCGACCTCGCGCGCCTGCGCGAGGTGACGGCCTCGCAGGGGCTGATGCTCGAGTCGCTGCGCGACGACCTCGTCGCCCACCAGGGCTCGCCGACGAAGGATCCCGCGCTGCGCCTCGACACGATCCGCGCCGCCGGCGAGCTCAAGATCCCGTTCACCAGCGGCATCCTCGTCGGGATCGGCGAGACGCCGCAGGACCGCATCGAGGCGCTGGCGGCGCTGGCCGCGGTGCACGCCGAGTTCGGCCACCTGCAGGAGGTCATCCTGCAGAACTTCGTGCCGCACCGGCGCTACTACGGCGAGGAACCGGCCGAGGTCGCGACCGAGGCCGCGGAGGCCTACTGGCGCACGGGCATCCACGACGGCCCAATCCTCGGCGCTCCCGAGTGGGCGACGCCGGTGACGATCGAGGACATGAAGGAGCTCGTCGCCGCGACGCGCGAGCTGATGCCGGAGGTGGGCGTGCAGATCCCGCCGAACCTCGCCGACTGGTGGCCGCAGCTCGTCGACGCCGGCGCGACAGACCTCGGCGGGCTCAGCGCCAACGGCGACCACATCTCCCCGGAGCACCCGTTCCCGAGC
>JAWVFZ010000394.1:0-11917 GCA_033855555.1 Solirubrobacteraceae bacterium | reverse complement strand
TTCATGCAGTTCGACCTCGGCATGGAGCACGGTCGGCCCACGCTGACGCCATTGCCGGCCCAGCACATCGACACCGGGCTCGGGCTCAACCGCATGGCGCTCATCCAGCAGGGCACCGAGACGATCTTCGAGACCGACGACTTCAAGCCGCTGATCGAGCTCGGCGAGCAGCTGAGCGGCCGGCGCTACGGCGAAGGCTTCGAGGTCGATCGCGCGCTGCGCGTGCTGGCCGACCACACGCGCGCGGCGACGTTCCTGGTGGCCGACGGTGTCGTGCCGTCCAACGAGGACCGCGGCTACGTGCTGCGCCGCATCATGCGCCGTGCGATCTACCGCGGGCGCTCGCTGGGGATCGAGCCGGGGGTGCCGATGCTTGCGCGCTACGCCGACGTCGTGACCGAGCTGATGGGCGACTTCTACCCGCGGGTCGTCCAGGAGTGCGACCTCGTGCAGAGGTGGCTGCGCGCCGAGGAGGAGAGCTTCAACCGCACGCTGGACCAGGGCACACGGCTGCTCGAGGATCTCGTCGCCCGCGCCAAGGAGCGTGGCGACGAAGGCATCGCGGCCGACGACGCGTTCCGCCTTCATGACACCTATGGCTTCCCGTTCGACCTCACGCGCGAGATGGCGACCGAGCGGTCGCTGGGCGTCGACGAGGCCGGCTTCTCGGAGCTGATGGAGCAACAGCGCGCGCGTGCGCGCGCGGCGTCGGTGGATCGCAGCGTGCAGGGGGGCATGGAGCTGGAAGGGCCGCCGACCGAGTTCACCGGCTACGACTCGCTCGAGGAGGTCGCGACCGTGACTGCCCTGCGCGAGGACGACCGCGTGGTCCTCAAGCTCGACCGCTCGCCGTTCTATGCCAAGGGTGGCGGCCAGATCTCCGACTCGGGGGTCATCGCCTGCGAGGACGGCGACTGCCGCGCGCGCGTCGTCGACGTCATGCGCGCCGGCGACGACCAGGCCGTCGTCGTCGAGGTCGAGGAGGGCGCGCTGCATCAGGGCGAGCGCGTCGTCGCGCGCGTCGACCGCGCCACCCGCCACGCCACGGAGGCCAACCACACGGCCACGCACCTCCTCCACGCGGCGCTGCGCGAGCGCCTCGGCACGCACGTGCGCCAGGCCGGCTCATACGTAGGGCCCGACAAGCTGCGATTCGACTTCACGCACGGCGCGTCGCTGTCACCCGATGAGCTGCGCGACGTCGAGGACCGCGTCAACGAGTGGGTGCTGCGAAACGACATCGTCCGCCCGCAGCAGACGTCGCTCGACGAAGCGCGCGCGAAGGGTGCGATGGCGCTGTTCGGCGAGAAGTACGGTGACGTCGTGCGCATGGTCGAGGTCGGCGACGGCTCATATTCCCGCGAGTTGTGCGGCGGCACCCACGTGCGGTCGACCGCCGAGATCGGCCTCTTCAAGGTGACCACCGAGACGTCCAGCGCCTCCAACGTGCGCCGCATCGAGGCGCTGACCGGCCCCGGCGCTGTCCAGTACATGCGTGACCGCGACCGGCTGCTCGGCGAGATCGCAGCTGCCGCGCGGACCGAGCCGGCGCAGGTCACCGAGCGCATCGTCGCGCTCCAGGCCGAGGCCAAGAAGGCCGCGAAGTCCGGTGGCGTGACGTTCGACGAGGAGGCGCTCGCCGCGCATGCCGCCCAGGTCGACGGCGCGCTCGTCCTCGCGGAGGCGGTCGACGGCATCGACGCCAAGGCGCTGATGGACGTCGCCGACCGGCTGAAGGGCAGACTGGGCGACAACGCCGCGATCGTGCTCGGCAGCGTCGTGGACGCGCGCGTGCACCTCGTTGCCGCGGTTACGCCGGCGCTGGTCGCGCGTGGCGTGAAGGCGGGCGAGATCGTCAAGGTCGCCGCGCAGGTGGCGGGCGGGGGAGGGGGCGGGCGCGACACGATGGCGCAGGCCGGCGGCAAGGATCCCGAGAAGCTGGGCGAGGCGCTGGCGGCGGCGCGCTCCGCCATCGAAGAACGACTAAGGACCTAGTGCGCGTGCTCGCCCTCGACTACGGCAGCGCGCGCTGTGGCTGCGCACTGAGCGATCCGACCGGGACGCTCGCGACACCGATCGAAGCCGTCGAGCGCCCTGGCACGCGCCGCGGCATGAACCGGCTCGTCGGGCTCGTGCGCGAGCGCGGCGTCAAGAAGGTCGTGGTCGGCCTGCCGATCGGGCTGAGCGGCGCTGACACCGACCAGACGCGCGAGGTGCGCGACTTCGCGGCCAGGCTTGGCGAGCGGATCGCCATCCCGGTCGACCTCTACGACGAGCGGTTCACCACCTCGATCGCCGCCGCGCGCGGCGGGACGGGATCCGAGGACTCGCGGGCCGCCGCCGTGCTGCTCGAGGACTACCTGGCTCGCCACGGTGCAGGAGCGTGAGCATCTTCGGCCGCAAGGAGGACTCGGATGGCCGCACGCGCGCCGAGCGCTCCGCGGAGGAACGCGAGCGGGCGCGGCTGGAGCGCGACGCCCGGCGCCGGCAGCGGGAGGAGTCGGCTCCCCCTGCGCAGCCTGCTTCCGCCCCGGAGCCTGCTCCCGCTCCGCCCCCGCCTCCCCCTCCGGAGCCGGCTCCGGAGCCACCGCCACCGCCGGCCACCGTCGAGGAAGAGGAGCTCGAACCGGTTGGGGCCGCTCAACCGGCAACGCCGGCTGCGCCCTTGCGTACAAACCGAGAACTGGGCCTCACTCAGGAATTCGAGGCGCCGGCCGGCGTCAAGCGCGTGCCGGCTTCTGAGCGCGTGAGCGCCGCCGGGGCGCTCGGCCCCAGCGCGATTCCGCCGCGCCCGTCCAAGCCGGCGCGCCGGCGCCGCAGGCGCCTGCGGTTCGTGGTGCTGCTTGCCTTGATCGCCGGCGCCGGGTGGTTCGGCTACCAGCTGTTCCAGCCCTTCCACGGCGATGGCAGCGGCCGCGCTGCGGTGCTCATTCCCCAGGGCTCCAGTGCGTCGGAGATCGGCCACTACCTGCAGCGCGCGCACGTCATCGACTCCTCCTTCTTCTTCGAGCTGCGCGCCCGGATCGCCGGCAAGCGCGGCCAGTTGCGCTCGGGCCGGTTCGCGCTCAAGCAGCACATGTCCTATGGCGCGGTGCTCGCGGCGCTGACCACGGCGCCGGCCGCGGTGAAGACCGTGAAGCTCACGATCCCGGAAGGCCGCTCGCGCCAGGAGATCGTGCCGCTGGTCAAGAACGCCGGGCTCAGCGGGAGCTACCTCGCCGCCACGAAGCAGTCGCCGCGCGCGCTGGGCGGCCCGAAGAGCGTCCATACGCTCGAGGGCTACCTCTTCCCGGCCACCTACGAGCTGCGCCCCGGGGCGCCGGCCAAGACGCTGGTCAAACAGCAGCTCGCCGCGTTCCGCAGCGCGTTCGGCCAGGTCGACCTGACCTACGCCAAGCGCAAGCACCTCACGCGCTACGACGTCCTCATCATCGCCTCGATGATCGAGCGCGAGGCCCAGCTGCCCCAGGATCGCCCGCTGATCGCCGCCGTGATCTACAACCGCCTGCACCAGCACATGCCGCTGGGCATCGACGCAACGCTCCGCTACGAGCTCGGCAACTGGACGAAGCCGCTGAAGGTCTCCGAGCTCCAGCACGACTCGCCCTACAACACCCGAACCCGCCAGGGCCTTCCGCCGACGCCGATCGGGAACCCGGGCCTCAGCTCGCTGCAGGCGGCCGCACACCCGGCGCACAAGCCCTACCTCTTCTACGTGGTCAAGCCGTGCGGCAACGGTGGTCACGCCTTCTCCTCGACCGAGGCGCAGTTCGCCGCCGACGTCGCGCGCTACAACGCCGCGCGCCAGGCAAAGGGCGGCAACAACCCGAAGAACTGCTGATGCCGCGCCTCGGCGTGCTGGGCTGGCCTGTCGCGCACAGCCGTTCACCAGCGATGCACCGCGCGGCTCTGCGGGAGGTGGGGCTCGACGGGTGGACCTACCAGCGGCTGCCGGTGCCGCCGGTGCTCTTCGACGAGGTGGTGCGAGGCCTGCCGGGCGCGGGGTTCGCGGGCGCCAACGTGACCATCCCGCACAAGGAGGCAGCGCTCGCCGTCGCCGACCGCGCGACGCCGCTGGCGCGCACGATCGGCGCGGCGAACACGCTGACGTTCACCGACGACGGCATCGAGGCCGACAACACCGATGCGCCGGGGCTGCTCGCAGCGATCGGGCGGGTCCCGCGCACGGCGCTGGTGCTCGGGGCCGGCGGAAGCGCGCGGGCTGCCGTGCACGCGCTGGCAGGGGAGGGCTGCGAGGTCTCCATCCTCGCGCGGACGCCCAGCCGCGCCGCGGGCCTGCCCGCGCGCGTCGTCGAGCGGCCGGTCGAGGCCGAGGCACTGGTGAACTGCACGCCCGTCGGCCTGCTCGATCCCGACGAGCTCGTGCTCGATCCGGCCGGCTACGAGATCGTCGTCGATCTGGTCTATCGCGACGGCGGAACGGCGCTCACGCGCGCTGCCCTGGGGCGCGTCGTCGACGGGCTCGAGGTGCTCGTCCACCAAGGCGCGCTCTCGTTCACACGCTGGACCGGCGTCGAGGCGCCGCTCGCCGTTATGCGCGCCGCCGTCCAATAGCAGCGGCAGAGGTCAAGGAACCTGGACGAACGGTCGATGTTCGTGGTGGCGTGGAGCCCAGAGCGCGATGACAGACCACCCCCCTTACCTTCGATCCGTAACCACAGGCGAGACCGAAGGCGCTCTTGCGCGCGCCGACGAGGCCGCCGACTGGGACGGTGTCACGCGCGCCGAGCGCCGTGGCGGCACGTCGCGCTTCCTCACCGACGTCATCATCGACCTGGGCTTCGTCCCGCCCGACAAGGTCCAGCAGGCGGTCGACACCGCGCGTTCGGCCGGTGGCACGCCGGAGTCCCTGCTGGTCGAGCAGGGCGCCCTGTCGCAGGACCAGCTCAGCCGCGCGATCGCCGCTCGCCACGGTCTCGACCACCTCGACCTCTCGGTGTTCAAGGTCGACATGGCTGCCGCCAACCTGCTGACCAGCGCTGCGGCCCGGCGCTACGACGCGGTGCCGGTCGCGTTCGACGGCGAGCGGGCGCTGCTCGTCGCGATGGCGGACCCGTCCAACGTGCTGGCGGTCGATGACATCGCGCTGATGACCGGTTGCGAGGTGCGCGCGGCGGTGGCCAGCCGCGAGGACATCGTCGATCTCATCAGCCGGCTGACGCGCCTGGACGACGTGGTCTCGTCGACGACCTTCGCCGATGACACGCAGGACGACGCCGCCGAGGTCGTCGACCTCCGCGGAACCGCCGACGACGCGCCGGTCATCAAGCTCGTCAATCAGATCGTCGCGCAGGCCGTCGAGAAGGGCGCTTCGGACATCCATCTCCAGCCCGACGGCAAGGACATGCAGGTCCGGCTTCGCGTGGATGGCGTGCTGCACACGACCACCACCGTCCCGCGGCGCATGGTTCCCGGCGTCGTGTCGCGCGTGAAGATCATGAGCGAGCTCGACATCGCCGAGCGCAGGGTCCCTCAGGACGGCCGCGTCGGATTGTCGATCGACGGCCACCACGTCGACCTGCGAGTCGTGACGCTGCCCAGCGTCCACGGCGAGGGCGTGGTCATGCGCATCCTGGACAAGGACGCGGTGAAGATGGAGCTCGACAAGCTCGGCATGGCCGAGGCCGAGCGCAGCCGGTTCTCGAAGTCGGTCCGCCAGGCCTACGGCGCCGTGCTCGTGACCGGCCCCACCGGCTCGGGCAAGTCGACCTCCCTGTACGCGGCGCTGACCGAGATCAACACGCCCGAGAAGAACATCATCACGATCGAGGATCCGGTCGAGTACCAGCTCGAGGGCATCACCCAGGTGCAGACCAACCCCCGGGCGGGGCTCACGTTCGCAAACGGCCTGCGCTCGATGATGCGTGCCGATCCCGACGTCATCATGGTCGGCGAGATCCGCGACCGCGAGACGGCGCAGATCGCCGTCGAGGCGGCGCTCACCGGCCACCTCGTCCTCTCCACGCTTCACACCAACGACGCGCCGGGCGCCATCACGCGCCTGGTCGAGATGGGCATCGAGCCGTTCCTGGTCTCGAGCGCCGTCGACTGCGTCGTGGCCCAGCGCCTCGCGCGCACGCTGTGCCAGCACTGCAAGGAACGCACGATCATCTCCGGCGACGTCCTGCGCGACCACGGGTTCCCGGCGCACGTCGACGTCGAGGCCTACGAGCCCAGGGGATGCGCCCGCTGCTCCCAGAGCGGCTACAAGGGCCGGATGGGCCTGTACGAGGTGATGATGGTCAACGAGGAGATCCGCGACCTCGCGATCGCGCGCGCCTCGGCCGACCAGATCGCCGAAGCCGCGGTGCGCAACGGCATGCGCCGGCTCCGCGAGGACGGGCTCGAGAAGGTCAAGCTCGGCCGCACCTCGATTTCCGAGGTCTCGCGCGTCACCGGCAGCGGCGCCATCGCGTGAGTCAAGAAACCCGCCACCCGCGCCGATAGGAACGATCGTGAGGTTCGACTTTGCTGACCTGCTCCTCGACGTCCTGGAACGACGGGCGTCCGACCTGCACCTGACCGCCGGCTCGCAGCCGATGATCCGCGTGCGCGGCCGTCTGACCGCGCTCGACGAGTACCCCAAGCTCATGCCCGCCGACACGCGGGAGATCGTCTACGGGATCCTCACCAACGACCAGCGCCAGCGCCTGGAGACGGACTGGCAGATCGACTTCGCCTACGCGATTCCCGGCAAGGCGCGCTTCCGCGTCAACGCCTACTTCCAGCGCCAGTCCCTCGGCGCGGCATTCCGCCTGATCCCGTCGATCCTCACCCCGATCGACGACCTTGGCCTGCCGCCCGTCGTGCATGACTTCTGCAAGCGCCCGCGCGGCTTCGTCCTGGTGACCGGCCCGACGGGCTCGGGCAAGTCCACCTCGCTCGCGTCGATGATCGACGAGATCAACGCGACGCGCGAGGAGCACATCATGACCGTCGAGGATCCGATCGAGTTCCTCCACAGTCACAAGAAGTGCATCGTCAACCAGCGCGAGCTCGGCTCCGACGCGCAGTCGTTCGCCATGGCGCTGAAGGGCGCGCTGCGCCAGGACCCCGACGTCATCCTGGTCGGCGAGATGCGCGACCTCGAGACGATCTCGACGGCGCTGACCGCCGCGGAGACCGGCCACCTCGTCTTCGCCACGCTGCACACCCAGGACGCGCCGCAGTCGATCGACCGCATGATCGACGTCTTCCCGAGCCACCAGCAGCAGCAGGTGCGCGTACAGCTCTCGGTCGCCCTGCAGGGCATCATGACCCAGACGCTGCTGCCCACCGCCGACGGTGCGGGCCGCGTCGTCGCCTGCGAGGTGCTCGTCCCGACGCCGGCGGTCCGCAACCTGATCCGCGAGGGCAAGACCCACCAGATCTACTCCGTCATGCAGACCGGCGCCTCGTTCGGCATGCAGACGATGGACACCGCGCTGGCCGGGCTCGTCCGGCAGGGCAAGATCACCCAGCGCCTCGCCGAGGCAACCTCGTCCACGCCTGAGGAGCTGCGCCGCCTGATGGGCGGAGACGCCGGCAACAACGGCGGCGGCGGCATCGGCGGCGGCGTCGGAGTGGCCGCGTAGCGCAATGGCCACGTACGTCTTCAAGGCCATGGACGTCACGGGGGCCAAGGCCACCGGCGAGGTCGATGCAGAGAGCAAGCAGGTCGTCTCCGACCAGCTGAAGTCGCGCGGGCTGATCGTCCTCGACATCAGCGACAAGCACACGTCGCGCCAGATCAACATCGAGCTGTTCAACCGCCTCAGCGCGACGGATCTGGCCGTGATGACCCGCCAGCTCAGCACCATGGTGCAGTCGGGCATGACGATCCTCCGTGCGCTCTACGTGCTCGAGGCCCAGACCGAGAACAAGAAGCTCAACGACGCGATCGTCCAGGTCCGCAAAGACGTCGAGGCAGGCCTTCCGCTTTCGGACGCGCTCGAGCGCCACCCGAAGATCTTCGATCCCCTGTTCGTCAGCATGACCCGCGCGGGCGAGACCGGCGGCATGCTCGACGACGCGCTCACCCGTGTCGCCGACCAGCTCGAGAAATCCGACTCGCTGCGCCGGCAGGTCAAGTCCGCGATGACCTACCCGATCGTCGTCCTCACCTTCGCCGGCGGCGTTCTGCTCGCGATGGTCGCGTTCCTCGTGCCCGTCTTCATCGGCGTCTTCAAGCAGTTCGGCGGCGACCTCCCTGCGATCACCAAGGTGACCGTCGCGATGTCCAACGCGCTGACGAACTACTGGTACGCCCTGATCCTCTGCACTGTCGGCGCAGTGATCGGCTTCAAGAAGTGGAAGACCTCGGCATGGGGGCGCCCGCAATGGGACCGCTTCCGCCTGCGCATCCCGATGAAGATCGGCGACATCGTGCAGAAGATCGCGCTGGCCCGCTGGTCGCGCACGCTCTCGGCGCTCGTCGCGGCAGGCGTGCCGCTGTTGCAGGCCCTCGACATCACCGGCAAGACCGCGGGCAACGACGTCATCGACCAGGCCATGCGCGGCGTCATCGAGAACGTCAAGAGCGGCGGCACGATCGCCGAGCCGCTCAAGGACTCCCCGGCCTTCCCGACGATGGTCAGCCACATGATCTCCGTCGGCGAGGAGACGGGCTCGCTGGACACGATGCTCGCGAAGATCGCCGACTTCTACGAGGACCAGGTCGACGCAGCCGTCAAGGCCCTGACCTCGATCCTCGAGCCGGTCATGATCATCCTGGTCGGCGGCATCGTCGGGTTCATCGTCATCTCGATGTACATGCCGCTGTTCAAGGTCTACGACGCGATCAAGTAGTCAGGCCCTGATCGCGGCTCAACAGGTTGCCGCACGCGCGGCAACCACTCGGAGCGAGATCGCTGAACGCTCCAGCGCTCCGCATCGATCTGCTTGTCCGCAGGTTTCGGTCGGAGACACCGTCTTCGACCTCGGATAACAACTCTTGGACAGCCCGATGTGGCCGAACCACCTGCGGTGGCTCGTCGTCTCCGCCTCGCTTGCCGTCGGCGCCATCTTGGTGCAGACCACGTTTTCGAGCGCTGTCGCGCGACGTCACCATGTCTCCCGGGTGATCTCGGCGCACGCATCAAGCAGCCACCCGCGCGCCGTCTCGGCGCCGCTCGTCTTCGGCGTCTATCCCGGCGGCGCCGCCGGGACCGTCGGGCCGGCCGGCCAGACCCGCCCCGAGGTGCCCGAGACGCGCAGGCAGGCGCTCCAGCAGCTGCGCGGCAGCGCACGCACGTTCGTCCTGCACCTCTACGAGTCGTACACACGGCCTTCCGACGCCGCCGCGGTCCCGTCCTGGCTGGCCTCGGAGATCGCCGATTACACCGCCGACGGCTTCCACGTCGAGCTGGTCCTCGCCTACCGCCCGGCCGACCCGTCCGGCGACGTGGCGGGGTTCACCGACTTCGTGCGTGCGCGGGTGCGCCAGCTCGCTCCCAATCCCAAGGTCTCGATCCTTCAGGTCACGAACGAGGCCAACGTCGCCGGAGCGCCGGACGCAGCCGACGGCGCCTACCCGCACGCGCGTGACGCGCTCGTGCATGGCGTCATCGCCGCGAAGGACGAGGCCCGCCGCCGCGGCCGCAGCGGGCTGCGGATCGGCTTCAACTGGGCCTACCAGCACGGCGCCGCCGAGGCGGCGTTCTTCTCCTCGCTGCGAGCGACGGGCGGGAGCGCGTTCGCGGCCGCGGTGGACTGGGTCGGCATCGACGCCTACCCCGGGACGTGGGGACCTGCGCTGGTGGCCGGCGACCGCGCCGCCGCGGTCCGCTCGGCAACCATCGACGCGATGCGGACGCTGCGCTCGAAGCTGCTGCCCCGCGCGGGCCTGTCGCGGGCGAAGCTTCACTTCTCGGAGAGCGGCTACCCGACTGGGCCCGGCCGTAGCGAGACGATGCAGCAGACCGTGCTCCGCGCCGCCGTGCGGACGGTCGCCGCGGCCCGGGCCACGTACGGCGTCACGGACTACCGCTGGTTCGACCTTCGCGACGCCAACACGGCGGACACGAGCTTCGAGAGCCACTACGGGCTGACGCGCGACGACTACAGCCCCAAGCCGGCGTTCTTCACGTACCGCGACCTGATTGCTCGACTCGGCTGAGACCGGCGGCGAAGGCGCGCTCCGCGCTGCGCGAGCTTTCGATCCGCCAGTCGGCCTCCTTGCGAAGGTTGAACCAGACGATCGAGCGGATGTAGGGACGGCGCTGGATCTCCCCGAACATCCCGGCGATCCAGGCGGCCTTGTTGCCGCCGGCCTGGGCGGCCGCGACCTCCGCAATCGAGACCGGCTTGGCGGGTGCAAGCGCGTGCACGGCATTCAGGGAGGGACCGAACGCCTTCGCGAAGGACCGCCACTGGCCGCCGAAGACGCTCGTTCCCGCGACGAAGCCCGAGAGGCCGACGACGTCGACCTCGCGCCGTCCGGGGTACTGCTCGGCCTGTACGTCGCCGGCGACCGGCGCCCACACCCAGCGGACGTTGGAGGCTCCGGCCTTGACGAAGATCGCGTGCACGTGGCGCCACGCGCGGACGAACTCGCCGCGGTGGTTGCCGTTGGCGGACTCCGACCACGGGTACCAGCGGCCGTTCATCTCCTGGGCGAAGCGCAGCATCACGGGTCGCTTGTAGGCGGCGATCTGCCGCGCCCAGCGCTTGATGTACGAGTCGTGCGCGCCCTGGATGATTCCGCTGAGCCGGAAGCCGCTCTGCGCAGCCCCAAGCTGACGGCTGGAATCCCATGGCTCCCAGGAGATCTCGGGCACGCTGCCGCGCGCCGCGACGGCGGCCGCCTGCCGCGTGTCGAAGTTCGCGACGTGCGCCCAGTCGGCGAACCACATCACGATGTCCGCGTGGTGGCGAGCGTCCCGCTCGAAGCTGCTGACCTGCTGCAGGTCACTGGGCTTCCATGCCCGCGCGCTGTCACGTGCCAGGGCAGGCGTCGTGACGCCAAGCTCGAGGCGCGCCGGCTGCCCGGAGGCCGGCAGCGGCCACGGCATCGGGACGGTCGCACTCCACGGCCGCGTCACCTGCAGGGCCACCAAACCGGCGATGGCGAGCAACAACGCGCACGACACCGCGGCGCCGCCTCGCGGCCGGGTCCTCACCGCAGACCCGCGCTCAACAGCCGCCAGACGAGGATGAGCGAGCCGCCGGCCGCTGCGACCATGGTCGCCAGCCCGCAAAGCGCCCAGGCGCGCAGCCTCAGAGCGGCGACCAGCCCGCCGGTCGACTGGCGAAGGTCGCGCAGCTCGAGTGACAGCGCCGTGACCAGCAGCGCCAGGAGCATGAGCGTGTTGAAGAGGACGAGCACCACGTAGCCCTGGGTGCGCCCGGCGGGCAGCTCGATGTCGGACAGGTCGGCGGCGCAGAGGCCCACCGCGGCGAGCGTCGCGTACAGGCCGTACAGGCGGCGCCCGGGCGCCGGCTTGTCGATCCGCTTGCCCTTCGGGGTGATCATGTAGGGCCGCTTGATGCCCAGCAGCACGTTTGCGGCCGCCCACAGCACGACCGGCCAGCGCGCCACCTCGAGCACCACGCCGCGCCAGGTCAACCCGATCCCGGCCGGCTGGAACCAGCGCCGCGTCCACCACCACATGAGCGACGACGTCAGGACGACGGCGAGGTTGTAGACCAGGAATTGCCACACCGAGACGTTCGCGATCCGATGGTCGCTGAGCAGCGCCACGATCGGGAGCGCCCACAGCGTCGTCAGCGACAGCGACCACAGCAGGTACCAGCTCTGCGCCATCAGGAACTGCAACGCCTGCGCAGGCGTGTAGCGGCGCACCAGCCGCGGCGTGTGGCGCAGGAAGATCTGCACCATCGAATACGCCCAGGCGAACTGCTGGCCGAGGTAGGTGCCGAAGTCCGCGGGTCCATCTCCCTGGGCGAGGACCTCGGG
>JAWVFZ010000393.1:0-8056 GCA_033855555.1 Solirubrobacteraceae bacterium | reverse complement strand
TCGCCTGGGCCTATACGCACATCCCGCAGGGCGCCCCCGCCGACGATGTCCCGGCGCGGATGGAGGACGAGATCGAGCGCAAGGCGCCCGGCTTCAAGGCGCGGATCCGCAACCGCCACGTGCTCGGGCCCGCGGAGATGGAGTCGCGCAACCGCAACCTCGTGGGCGGCGCAATCAACGGCGGCACCGCGCAGCTGCACCAGCAGCTGATGTTCCGCCCGATGCGCACCGAGGTGCCCGGTGTCCTGCTCGCCAGCTCATCGGCGCATCCCGGCGGCGGCGTGCACGGCGGCGCCGGGGCCAATGCGGCGCACGCCGCGCTGAACCTTCAGAAGGCGCCGCGGCGGCTGAGCACTGCAGGCACGGTCTTGACCAGGATGCTGAGGTCCAGGAAGACCGACCAGCGCTCGAGGTAGAGGAAGTCCAGCCGGACGAGGTCGTCGAAGTCGAGCTCGGAGCGCCCCGAGATCTGCCACAGGCCGGTGATCCCCGGCAGCACCAGGTAGCGCTTCTTGTGCCAGTCCTCGAGCTGTTCGTAGTCGCGGATCGGCAGCGGCCGCGGGCCGACGAGCGACATCTGTCCCTTGACGACGTTCCACAGCTGGGGCAGCTCGTCGAGCGAGAAGCGCCGCAGGAAGCGCCCGACGGGCGTCAGGCGCGGGTCGTCCTTGATCTTGAACAGCGCGCCCGAGGCCTCGTTGGAGGACTCCAGATCGGCTTGGCGCTGGTCGGCGTCGCGGTACATCGTGCGGAACTTCCAGCACGAGAACGACACGCCGCCGATGCCCGGACGGACCGAGCCGTAGAAGGCGGGCCCGCGCGAGCTGAACTTGACCGCCAGCGCGATCGCAGCGAGGACGGGGCTGAAGGCGATCAGCAGCAGCGACGCGCCGACGACGTCGAACGTGCGCTTGAGGAAGAAGTCGATGCCCTCGAAGACCGGCGGCTTGAGCTCGAACAGCGGAACCGACTGGCCGGGAACGAACTCCGCGCGATGGACCAGGATCTCCATGGTCGACGGCGCGATGCGCACGCGCACGCCCCGCTGGTGGCATTGATCAACGAGCTCGACGGCCTCTTGCTGGGGGAAGTCCGGGTCGGCGATCACGACCTCGTCGACGCGATGGACTTCCAGGATCTCGGGCAGGTTGTGGAGTGTCCCGAGCGACACGATCCCGTTGTCGGGCCGTGGCGAGATCGACACGAATCCGATCACGTTGATCGACGTGTCGCTGCCGTCCTTCAGCGCGCTCGCGACGTCCTCGATGTGCTCGCCGGTCCCCACGAGCACCGTGCGCCGCTGGTAGCCCGCCAGCCGCAGCAGCAGGCCCGTCGCGCGCTCGTAGAGGAAGCGGAACCCGGCGACGTACGCCACCGCGAAGAACAGCGACCCGTAGAAGATGTAATAGCTCGAGTAGCTGTTGGCGTTGACGACGGCGAACGCGAAGACGAGCACCATCGTCTGGAACAGCGACGCCACGATCCGCGCGAGGCCCGGGCGCTCGGCGCGCTTGGTGTACAGCGCCGACCGTGCGAACAGCAGCACCGTGACCAGGTACGCGAGCGGGAAGTAGTCCTTGGCCTGGCGGAAGGAGACGTCGAAGTCCCAGGCGTGCCGCAGCGCGGCCTTCAGGCACAGGGCGGTGAGGATCGCGGCGAACAGCGCCACGAAGTCGATCGCGAGCAGCGACAGCACGCGGGCGGCCTGGCGCAGCGTGTCGAGCCGCAGCAGGAAGCTCAGCAGTGGCGGTCGCTTGGACCGCACGTCGCGGTCAGGAAGCGGGAAGCCGCCCGGCGAGAGCTTCTCCGGGCTGGTACGCGCCTCCCTCTCGTGCGCGGAGTCGACGGTTCCCTGCTGGTCGGGCATTCAACACTCCTAACGCCGAAACGTCGCGAATGTATCGCGAAATCTCACGCGGTCGGGCCGATCAGGGCCGCCTCTCCGGCGCCCTCGACCGTCCGTTGCAGCCCATCACGGAGTGTGACCTCGGGCTGCCACCCGAGCAACTCCTTGGCCCGCGTGATGTCCGGCTTTCGCTGCTGGGGATCGTCGATGGGCAGCGCCTCGTAGACGATCTCCGACTCCGAGCCCGTGACCTCGATGACGGCCTCGGCCAGTTCGAGCAGCGTGAACTCGTCGGGGTTGCCGACGTTGACGGGCTGGTGCTCGCCGCTCTCGGCCAGCGCGATCATCCCCCGGATCAGGTCGTCCACGTAGCAGAACGAGCGCGTCTGGCTGCCCGATCCGAACACGGTGATCGGCCGGTTGGTGAGCGCCTGACGGAAGAACGTCGGGATGGCGCGGCCGTCGTGCGGGCGCATCCGCGGCCCGTAGGTGTTGAAGATGCGGATGATCGCCGTGTCGACGCCCTGCTGGCGGTGGTAGGCCATCGTGAGCGCCTCGGCGTAGCGCTTGGCCTCGTCGTAGACGCCGCGCGGGCCGATCGGGTTGACGTGGCCCCAGTAGTCCTCGGTCTGCGGATGGACCTTGGGATCGCCGTAGACCTCCGAGGTCGAGGCGATGAGGAACCTGGCGCGATGCATCTTGGCCAGGCCGAGCGTGTGGTGCGTCCCGTGCGACCCGACCTTCAGCGTGTGCAGCGGCAGGCGCAGGTAGTCGATCGGCGAGGCCGGCGAGGCCAGGTGGTAGACGAAGTCGACGGGCTCGTCGACGAAATAGGGCGTGATGATGTCCGTGTTCAGGTGCACGAACTCGGGCACGCGGATGTGCTCGATGTTGTGCAGCGAGCCGGTTTCGAGATTGTCGACGCAGACGACCCGGTGACCTCGGCGCAACAGCTCGTCGCAGAGATGCGACCCGAGGAACCCGGCGCCGCCCGTAACGAGGCAGGTGGCCATAGCGGCGCAGGCTATCGGCGGGGCCCGTCGACCCGCTTTGAGACAGGGAATCTTGCATTCGTGCCCGTCAGCGACCGGACCGCGAGCCCGGCACCCGCTCGTCGCCCACGCGGCGGGTGACGCGCTGGGCGTCGAGGTGCTCGAGCAGCGCCTGGGCGTAGCGACGGCTGGTGCCCAGCTCGTCGCGCAGACGCGCCAGCGTGATCGTGCCCTCCGAGCGCAGGATCGCCACGACGCGCTCGCGGACCGCCTCCAGCGTCTCGGGGTGAAACGTGAACGGGCCGACGCGCTCGGCCCTGCCGGCATGGCGCAGGCGGGCGAGCAGCGCCTGGTCGGCGGCCTCGAACGAGTCGTGTGCGGGCGGCTCGTGACCGGCGGCGCGCAACCGCTGGAGCAGCGCTTCGGCTTCTGCGGGCAGCGGCTCGGCGGCGGGCCGCGGTTGCTGCGCGGGCGCCGCGGGCGCGTCGCCGTCGGGATCGTCGCCGCGCGCCAGCCGCGTCAGCCGCACGAGCACGTCGTTGCCGGGCCCGTGGCGGCGGGCAGCCGGATCGAGCACCACCCCGCCGCCGAGGGTGTCCGCGGGCGCCACGGAGCGCACCACGATCCGATCGCCGCGGCGCGCGACGAGCGCCTCCTCGCAGCGCAGCTGGTGGAAGTGGCCGCCCAGCCACGCCACTCGCGCCGCGCTTTCGCGCGTGCCGTGATGGACGTGCACGCGCTTCCCGTGCTCGATCCGAGCGTCGAGCTGCACGTCGAGGATGTGGGTCGCGGCCAGCGGCTCGGCCGCCAGGACGTCGCCGCGGACGGGGTCGGCCCCGCGCAGGTTCACCGCGACGCGCTGACCGGCCTCCGCGCGCTGCACCTGCGTGTCGTGGACCTGGACCTCGCGCACGCGCGCAGGGGTGCCGGCCGGCAGGACCAGGAGCTCATCGCCGCGCCCGATCGAGCCCGACCACAGCGTCCCGGTCACCACCCGTCCCGCGCCGTGGATCGTGAACGAGCGGTCCACGTGCAACAGGGCGCCGCGCGTATCGTCCGCACGCGAGCTCGCAGCCGCCGCGACGCGTCCCAGCGCCGCGCGCACCTCCTCGACGCCTTCGCCGGTTCGCGCCGAGCAGACGACGATCTCCGCGCCCGCCATCAGCTCCGCAGCGCCCGCTCGCGCCGCCTCGGGATCGGCCAGATCGGCCTTGGTGATGGCGACGACCCCACGATCCACTCCCAGCCCGCGCAGCACCGCCGCGTGCTCGCGAGTCTGGGGCATCACGCCGTCGTCGGCGGCGACGACCATCAGGTACAGGTCGATCCCGGTCGCCCCGGCGACCATCGTCCGGACGAGCTTCTCGTGGCCGGGCACGTCGACCAGCGAAACCTGTCGACCATCGGGCAGCTCCAGCGCCGCGTAGCCCAGCTCGATCGTCATCCCGCGCCGGCGCTCCTCGGGCAGGCGGTCGGTGTCGACACCCGTCAGCGCCGCGACCAGCGCGGTCTTGCCGTGGTCGATGTGACCGGCGGTGCCGACGGTCAGCGGAGCGCCGCCGCGACCCACGCGATCTCCTCGTCGGCCATCGTGCGCGGATCGAGCAGGACGCGGCCGTCCTGGATGCGCGCGAGCACCGGCGGGTCCCCGGCGCGCAGGCGCGCCGCCGTCTCGTCGGGGCGCCCGCCGCGCAGCGCGACAGCGGGACCGGTCAGCTCCAGCAGCGGCAGCGCCCCGCCGCCGACCATCGCCTTGGCCTCGACCACCTCACCGCCGATCGCCTCGGCGAGCCTTTCGGCGCGGGCCTGCAGCGTCGAGTGGTCCACGTCGAGCATCGCGAGCACGGGGATCTCGCGGCGTGCGCGCGCGGGATCGCGGTAGAGCACGAGCGTCGCCTCCAGCGCGGCGAGCGAGAGCTTGTCGATCCGCAACGCGCGCGCGAGCGGATGGCGGGCGGCCGCGGCACCCGCATCGGCGGTTCCGACGCTCACGCCCGCCTGCGGCCCGCCCAGCAGCTTGTCGGCGCTGAAGCAGACGAGTGCCGCGCCGGCGCGCACGGACCGCCGCACCGAGGGCTCCTCGGCGAGCAGCTCCATGTCGTCGGCCAGCACGCCCGAGCCGACGTCGTCGATGACCGGGACGCCGAGGCCGCACAGCGCCTCGATGTCGACCTCCTCGACGAAACCCACGGCGCGGAAGTTGCTCGGGTGCGCGCGCAGGATCGCCCCGGTCGACTCGCCCAGCGCGGCGCCGAAGTCACGCAGCCGCGTGCGGTTGGTCGTCCCGACCTCGCGCAGCACCGCGCCCGACTGGGCCACGACGTCGGGGATCCGGAACGAGCCGCCGATCTCGATGAGCTGCCCGCGCGAGACCACGATCTCGCGACCGTCGCCTGCAAGCGCCGCGGCGGCCAGCAGGACAGCGGCCGCGCAGTTGTTGACCACCACCGCGGCCTCGGCGCCGGTCAGCTCGCGCAGCAGCCCGGCGACGTGGTCGTGGCGCGAGCCGCGGCGGCCCTCGGCCAGGTCCAGCTCGAGGTTCGAGTAGCCGGTCGCCGCGCCCAGCGCCGCCGCGCGCGCGTCCTCGGCCAGCGGCGCGCGCCCGAGGTTCGTATGGACGATCACCCCGGTGGCGTTCACGACCCGCCGCAGCGAGGGACGCAGCCGCTCCGCGGCCCGCGCAACCAGGTCGGCTTCGTCGCGCGCGCCGCCCAGCAGCTCGGCACGGCGCTCGTCGAGAACGACCCGCGCGACGGACGTCGCCAGGCGGTCGACGCTGGGCAGCTCCCTCAGGCGGGATGGATCCATTCGCCCTCCTCGCGCTTCCAGATCGGGACGCGCGCCTTGATCTCGTCGATGATCTCGCGCGCGCCTGCGAACGCGGCGTCGCGGTGTGGCGCGCTCGCGGCGACGATCACGCTCGGCTCGCCCAGCTCGACGCGGCCGACGCGGTGGTCGGCGGCCGCGCGACACAGGCCGTGGCGTTCCACGGCGTCGGCCACGATGACGTCGATGTGCTCGGCGGCCATCTCCGCGTAGGCCTCGTAGTCGAGGAAGTCCACCTCGCGCGTGACGCCGGAGAACGTGACGACAGCGCCGGCGCGCGGATCGCGGACGCGCTCGGCCAGCGCTTCGAGCGATAGCGGCTCGGAGTGGATCGCGCCGCCGCTCACCGGCGGGATCAGCGCCAGCTCGTCGTCGCCGTGCAGCACCACGTCCTCCGCTGCGACCTCGCGATTGACGGCCATCACGACGGGCACCCCGCGCGCGACTTCGACGGCGGCGATCGCGTCGCGAACCGTCGCGCCGTCGGCAAGATCGAGCTCGAGCGTGTGGCATCCTGCGCGCTCGCGCAGGACGGCGAACAGACGCACCGTGACGTTCATTTCGGACACAGCGTAAGTCCCGGGTCGAATGGTCGTTGACCTCCCGACCCCCACCCCGAAGGAATCCCGCCCATGCCGTTCCGCCTCCGCTTTGTGGTCCTGACCATTGCCGCCGTCCTCGCGGTCGCCCCGGCCGCCGATGCAGGCCAGCGCTTCTCGCTCGGCACCGGATCGGACCCGCACGTCCTCGTGGAGCCGGCGGGCGGCACCGCTCACGTCGTGTGGCTCGACGGCAAGCAGACGAAGTTCTGCAACGTGCCGCGCGGTGCCACGTCGTGCACGCCGCAGACGGTGGACATGGGCTACCCGGCCGACAGCGAGCCCGACAAGCCGTGGCTGCTGCGCGCCGCCGACGGCACGCTCTACATCTTCGTCGCGCGCTACGTCGCCAGCGACGCCTGGCTGGCGAAGTCCACCGACGGCGGCGCGACCTGGTCGACCGGCATCCTCGTCTACAAGGCCGTGAACATCGCGGGCACCGACAAGACCGAGCCGATCCTCTTCCCGGACGGCGAGGTCGCGATCGCCTCCTTCAACGGCGGCGGCAACGTCTTCGCGGCGAAGCTAGACGGCTCCGAGGCGGGCAACCCCACCGCGCCGGTCGCACAGCTCGGCGACTTCGGCGGCTTCAAGTACAACCTCCAGATCGTGCCGACGGGCAACGGCGGGCTGATCGCCGTCGCCCATGACACCCCGGGCGCGTTCTGGCTGATGACGCCCGGCGCCGACCCGAGCCTCACCTCGAGCTGGAGCGTCCCCGGGACCTTCAGCTCCACCGCCGACGAGACGCGCGTGGCGTCCGGGCCCAGCGGCGTCTACGTGCTCGACAACGAGCCCGGCGGCACCTTCCGCCACGTCCTGGTCCGCAAGCTCAGCAGCGCCGGCTTCACCGCGCCGGTCGAGGCCGAGGGCCAGCAGGGCTACATCCCGGACCTGACCGAGGGCCCGTCCGGGACGGTGGCCGGCGCCTGGCGCACGAACGGCAGCGACCCGAGCAACCGGCTGCGGTTCAGCACCTCCAAGAACGGCTCGGCATTCACCACCGTCACGATCGCCCGCGGCAGCGAGGTGTTCGACGACCTCGACGTCTCGATCGCGTCCGACGACAAGGGCTTCGCGGTCTGGGAGGACAACGCCCACGGCATCGCGATGGCATCGACCGACCCGATCGTGGACGAGAACGCGCCCCCCGGGACCGGCACCACCAAGGTCGAGTACGCCAATGCCACGGTCACGCTCGGCGGCGTGAAGGGCTGCGTCCCGGCCGGCGGCGCGACCAAGGTCACGCTGGGCTTCAGGCTCAAGCAGCGCAAGGGCAACGTCTGGATCAAGCCGTTGCGCGTGGACTTCTCGGTCGGCGGGAAGCTCGTCAAGAAGGTCAAGAAGGCACCGTTCAAGGCGACGATCAAGGTGAAGGCCTCGGCCCCGAAGGGCTCCTTCGTCGAGGTGGCCGCGCGGGCGTTCATCAAGGTCCACAAGGGCAAGACCCCGAAGAAGTCGGTGAGGGTCCGGATCGCGGTCTGCGCGTAACCTTCGTGGCCTCATGGCCACGACCGACGACCGTCCCGACTCCGAGCACGACCTGTCCGTCGCCCCCATCGTGGGGCCGGACGATCCGCGCCGCTTCACCGACTCCGGCATCGAGGTCAAGGCGCTCTACGACGAGAGCGACCTGCCCGAGCAGCTCGAGCTCGGCGAGCCGGGCGACTTCCCCTTCATCCGCGGCGTGCACCGCGAGATGTACCGCAAGCAGCCGTGGACGATGCGCCAGTACGCGGGCTACGCGTCGGCCAAGGAGTCCAACGAGCGCTACCGCTACCTGCTCGCGCGCG
>JAWVFZ010000392.1:0-3422 GCA_033855555.1 Solirubrobacteraceae bacterium | reverse complement strand
CCCCAACGCGATGTTGCCCTTGCGACTGGAGGGCTTTACGCGACATGGCCAGGGAGTGGGATGGCGGCCGCAACGAGGGTGCCGCCCTCCGCCGGGCTGTCGACCCGGAGATCGCCTCCGAGGGCGGTAAGTCGGTCCGCCAGCCCGATGAGGCCGCTGCCGTCGGGCCGGGCGCCTCCGACGCCGTCGTCGCGTACCCGGACTTGAACGGTGCCGTCCTCGATCCGTGCAGTCACCCCGGCGTGTCCGGCGCGAGCGTGTTTGGCGACGTTGGTCAGCGCCTCCGCGACGACGAAGTAGGCGGTCGCCTCGACCGCGGTGGGGAGCCGGCCCAGGGAGACGTCGATCTCGATCGGCACCGGCATCCGCGACGCCAGCGCGTCCACTCCCGCGCGCAGCCCGCCCCGGGTGAGGACGGCCGGGAGGATGCCGTGGGCGAGCTCGCGCAGCTCGACGTTCGCTCGCTCTGCTTGGTCGAGCGCCTCGGCCACGAGCTCCGGCGCACTGTTGTCATCGTGCCGAAGGGCGCGGGATGCCAGTTTCAGCGTGACGATCGTGTGGACGATCCGCTGCTGCGCCCCGTCGTGCAGATCCCGGACCAGCCGCCGGCGCTCCTCATCGGTCGCCGCCACGACCCGCGCCCGCGACGACGCCACCTCCGTCCGCGCTTCGGCGTTCGCGATCGCCGTCGCCAACAGCTCCGCGAAAGAAGCAAGACCCGCGTCGGCGTCGGCCGGCAGCGACTGCTCGGTCGAGGCCAGGATCATCACACCCCAGACGCGGCCCTCGACGACGATCGGCGCCCCAACCGCTGAGATGAGGCCCCGCTCGCGAATGGCGACACCGAGCCGCCCGGAGGCATCCCCGTAGGCGTCGATCCGGGCCGTACGGCCGGTCTCGAAGACCACCGTGCTGACATCCTTCCCTCCGAGAGGCCACCGACTGCCGACGGGGAAGCTGTCAGCCAGACCCTCCGAGATCGCGACGGTGGTCATCGCGGTGCCGGACTCGTAGCGGGCCAGGGCCGCGTGCTCGGCGGGAAACACCCGCCCGACCTCGTCGACCACCGCGGCGAACAGATCCTCCGGCGCCGCTCCACGCGCCACCAGGGTCGCGGCGCGCCGCAAGGCCGCCTGCTCGTCGGCCAGCCGGGTCAGACCGGCGCGGCTCTCGGCGTTCGCGATCGCCGTCGCCAACAGCTCCGTGAACGAAGCAAGGCGTGCCTCGGTGTCCGCCGGCAACGACTCCGTTCCCGACGAGCCGGCCGCCATCATGCCCCACAGGCGGCCTTCGACGATGATCGGCGTCCCAACCGCCGAACGGACGCCCCCCTCGCGGACGGCGAGGCCGACCGGACCGGAGGCATCGTCATAGTTGTCGATCCGGGCCGAACGGCCGGTCTCGAAGACGATTGTGTTGAGGTTCTTCCCCCCGAGCGCCAACCGTTTGCCGATGGGAACGAAGTGGCCTGGCATGCCCCAACTGGTGAGGAAGGTCATCGCGCGGTCGGGCTCGTAGCGCCCCATGCTCACGAGATCGACCGGAAGCACCCGCCCAACCTCCTCGACAGCCGCCGCGAAGACCGTTTCCGGCGGCGCTCCGCGCGCGACCAGCGTCGCGACCCGCCGCAACGCCGCCTGCTCCTCGGCCAACACACGCAGCTCTTCATCGTTCATCGGCGCTCATCATCCGCTCGCGCAAGACGCCCAGAAGGCGCCCGGAAGCCTGGAGCGCAGGTCGTCCGTGGCCCGGTGCGCCCGGACGCATTCAGCAGCGACAGCACGCGCGTGCGTCCACTGGCAAGGGTACGCCCACCCCGCCACGACGTGACGCCGCCCGGCTCGCCGACGGCTCAGCGCCCGGTGACGCGCTCCGCGAAGCTCGCCACCGAATCGATGGTCTGCTCCTTGCCGAACTCGTGGAATGGTTCGTGGCGCGCGCCCTCCAGGACGTGCAGCTCGCTGTCTGGGCCCGCTAGGCGCTCGACCACGGGACGCGCGAGCTCGACGGGCACGAGCTGGTCGTCCGCGCCGTGGACATAGAGCAGAGGCAGGTCGCCGAAGCCGGAGCCCTGGGCAATCGCCCTCTCGGCGGCCACGTAGGCCTCGAGGTACGGCCGTTTCCAGCCCCCGTGGTACACGAGCGGATCGGCAGCGTAGGCCTCGCCCACGGCCGGGTCGCGCGAGAGTACGGCCACGTCGATCGGGTCCGACGGCAGCTCCGGCGCGGCCAGCCAGCCCTCGACCACCGGACCGAGCCCGACTGCCGGGGCACTGAGCACGAGGCCGGCGAGATCCTCGCGGTGGCGCTGGGTGTAGCGAATGGCGATGAGGCCGCCCATGGAGTGGCCGACCATGACGACCGGCAGGTCGCCGCGCGCGGCCTCCACCACGGCGCGCAGGTCGTCGACGACCGACTCGAAGTCCTCCACCACCGCCGGTTCTCCGGCGGAGCGCCCGTGCCCGACGTGGTCGGGCCCGACCACCGCCGAGCCGCGCGCGACCAGCGCCTGCGCCACGTGCTCGTAGCGGCCGATGTGCTCGCCGTAGCCGTGCACGAGCACAACCAGGCGGGCGGCCCCGTCGGCGGGCCACCGGCGCGCCTGCACTCGCCCGATCGTCATCGTGGCATCGCTCACTGCCGCGATCCTACGCCGGGCCCGGAGTATCGTGACTGAGACACCACTTCGTGGCTTGGGAGAGACTCCGCTCGGAGGTTGCCGTGCCTGATTCCTGGCTGGGAGCGCGCGAGGACTCGCTGCGGCGGATCGCGGCGCTGGTGGCCGGCGGGGCGGCATCGGCGGACGTGTTCGCCGCGATCGCGAAGGAGGTCGGGTACGTCGTCGGCGTGTCGCTGGTGGTGGTGGGCCGCTACGACCCAGACGGGGCGACGGCGACCGTGATCGGAGCCTGGAGCGAGTTTCCGCATCCGTTCCAGGCCGGTACCCGCTGGCCGCTGGACGGGCCGACGCTCTTGGTCCAGGTTCGGAAGACCGGTCGTCCCGCGAAGATCGACGACTTCACCGGGATCCCCGGCACGATCGCCGACGCCGGCCGCAAGGCCGGGTTCGGTGCGGCCGCCGGCGCCCCGATCATCGTGGACGGCGAAATCTGGGGCGCGATGATGGCCAACGCCGGTCGTGGCCCGGTACCCGACCGCATGGAGGAGCGGCTCGTCGCGTTCACCGAGCTGCTCGCCACGGCGATCTCGAACGCCGAGAGCCGGGCTGGTCTGGCTCGGCTGGCCGAGGAGCAGGCGGCGCTGCGGCGGGTCGCGACGCTGGTGGCGCGGGGGGTGGCGGCGGAGGAGGTGTTCGCGGCGGTCGCCGAGGAGGTCGGGCGGCTGCTTCCGGTCGAATACGCGGGCCTCAGCCGCTATGAGCCCGACGGTGCGCTGAGCATGGTCGCTCGCTCGGGCGGGGG
>JAWVFZ010000391.1:0-5016 GCA_033855555.1 Solirubrobacteraceae bacterium | reverse complement strand
GACATCCAGATCGACCGCTACACCGCGCCGACGCCCGACGGCGCCGACGTGGCCACGCGCACGCCGATCCTGACGATCCCCCATCCCGGCAACTCGAACCACAATGGCGGCCAGCTGCAGTTCGGTCCCGATGGCAAGCTCTACGCGGGCACCGGCGACGGCGGCGGTTCCGACGACCAGCACCACAATGCGCAGAACCTGACCGTCACCAACGCCAGCAGCAACCCGCTGCTGGGCAAGCTCCTGCGCATGGAGCGCGACGGCAGCGCCGCCGCCGGCAATCCGTTTCCGGCGCCTGCAGACCGGGTGTGGGCGCTCGGCTTGCGCAACCCCTGGCGCTTCTCCTTCGATCGCGCGACGGGTGCGCTCGTGGTCGGCGACGTCGGCCAGGGCGCGTGGGAGGAAATCGACTATGCAACGTCCCTGGGCGCCGCGAAGGGGGCGAACTACGGCTGGAACCTCTTCGAGGGCACGCACAACGCCACGGGCTCCGATCCCAGGGGGCCGAACTGCTGCACCGGGCCGGTCATCGAGCATGGCCACAGCGCGGGCTGGCTGGCGATCATCGGCGGCTACGTCGTGCGCGATCCGTCGCTGCCGGAGCTCGCCGGGCGCTACGTGTACGGGGACAACGCGAAGGGCGACATCTACGCGGCGACGCTCTCGGCAGCGGGCGCGACCGACGTCGGACCGACGGGTCTGCACGTCTCCGGCCTGACCGGGTTCGGCGAGGACGACGCCGGCCGGATCTACGCCGCCTCCATCGGTGGGCCCGTCTACCGGCTGGTGACGACCAGCCCTGCACCGGGACCCGACACGACTCCGCCCAAGCTGACCCTGAGCGTGGCCACGCGCCAGCACGTCCTGCGCTCGAAGCGGTTTTCGCTACGCATCACGTGCGACGAGCAGTGCCGTCTGGTCGTGTCCGCCAAGGGCTCGAAGACGCGCCGCACCACCGCTGGTGCGGGGGCGAAGGTGCGCGTGCTGCTGCGTCCGTCGGCCGCGGCGCGCCGTGGCTGGGCACGCGCCCTGCGCCGCCACCACAAGGTGATCATCCGCGTGCGCGTGCGAGCGACGGACGCCGCCGGCAACGCGACGACCAAGAGCGCTCGCGTCCGGGTCATCTAGATGTGGACCTCTTCGCAGTCGGCCGCGACCTGGTCGCCTACGTCGGCGTAGACCCGGTCGAAGCCGGGGCCGCAGGTCACGTTGTCGAAGCCGCCACCGACCGTGTTGATGCGGTCGTCGCCCGCACCGCCGTCCAGGACGTCGTCGTCGAGCCCGCCGTACAGCTCGTCGTTGCCGTCCTCGCCGAACACGACGTCGTTGCCCCGCTCGCCTTCGAGCCGGTCGTTGCCTTCGTTGCCCAGCAGGACGTCGTTCCCGCCGCGCCCGTGCAGCGAGTCGTCGCCAAGGCCGCCGTGGAGGGTGTCGTTGCCGTTCTCGCCGTCGACGTAGTCGTTGCCGGCGTCGCCGAAGAGCTCGTCGTTGCCGTCGCCGGCCAGCATCGTGTCGGGCACCGGGGTCCCGACGAGGACGTCGTCACCCGGCGTTCCCGCGACGACCCCGGCCGGCGGAGGCGCGTCCGTGGCCGGCTCGGGCGCGGTCGGGATGACGGTCTCGCACGACTTCAGGACGTCACGCTGTGGCGCGTCGTCTTCGACGTACACCGTGTCGTGGCCCGGGCCGCAGTCGACCGTGTCGGCCTCGGTGTCGGCGACGCGGACGATGTCGTCGCCGGCGCCCGCGAGGACCGTGTCCTGCCCGGGGCCGGCGACGATCTCGTCCGCGCCGTCGCCGCCTGAGATGCGGTCGGCGCCCGAGCCGCCGTCGATCGAGTCGTTGCCTTCGCTGCCATAGATCCGGTCGCGGCCTGCATCGCCGCGGATGGCGTCGTCGCCTTCGCGGCCGAACAGCGTGTCGCCGCCGGTGCCGCCGTCGATCGTGTCGTCCCCGATGCCGCCGTCGATGAACTCGGCGCCGCTGAACCCCAGCAGCCGGTCATCGCCCTCGCCGCCGGTGATGCGGTCCGAGCCGCGGTTGCCGTTGACGAAGTCGTCCCCGGGACCGCCGTCGAGGAGGCGGTCGTTGCCGAGCCCGGCCTCCACGATGGCGTCGCTGCCGGGACCGCCGAGGACGGTGTCGTCGCCGTCGCCGCCATCGAGGTGATCGTCCCCCTCCCCGCCGTCGACCTGATCGTTGCCAGTGCCGGCGTCGGCGGTGTCGTTGCCGAGGCCGCCGGTGATCGTGTCGTCGCCGGTGTGACCGAGCATCCGGTCGTCGCCATCGCCGCCGTCGATGACGTCGCTGCTGGGGCCACCGTCCAGCGTGTCGCTCCCCGCGCCGCCCAGGACGATGTCCCTGCCGCGCCCACCGTCGAGGATGTCGTCGCCGGCGAGCCCGACGAGGCGGTCGTTCAGGCGCGTGCCCTTGATCGTGTCGTTGCCGGGGGTCCCCATTTGCTCGGCGAGGCCCGGCTGCACGGCGATCGCGACGGGGTGGGCGGAGACGGGCAGGTGCTGGGTGCCGACGCGCCGGTCGCTGACCGCGCTCAGCACGGCGACCGTGTGGCGACCGCCGTTGCCGACATAGACGCGCACGCCGTCGGGAGCGGCCGCCGGCACGCCGGGCCCCGCGCCGGTCGGCAGCCGCGCGCGTACGCGCCCCGCGCGCAGGTCGACCACCGCCGTGATTGCGTGCCCGCGCGCTGCGCCGGCGTAGGCGCGCCGTCCGTCGGGCGTGATTGCGACGCCCCCGCCGAAGCCCGGTCCCAGCCGGATCGCGCGGTGCATCGAGCCCGATGCGGCGCCGAAGGCGACGAGCCGCCCCCCGGCGAGAACGTGCACGGAGGTGCTCGAGCGCCCGAACGCCAGGCCGGTCGCGTGGCGAAGGGCGCGGCGGCGGACGACGCGTCCCGACTGCAGGTCGGCGAACAGCACGTGGCCGGCCGCGAGGGCGACGAGCCCTGTGCCGTCTGGCGAGACGGCAAGCGCCGACGGCGTCCCGTTGCCCGTGGCGATGGCGCCCGTGACGGCACCCGCGGTCGTGTCGATCACGTCGACGCCGCCGCGCCGCGCCGCGTACAGGCGCGTGCCATCGGTCGAGGTGGCGAGCGCGCGACCGTTCGACGACAGCGCGATCGGCGCGCCGGCCGCCCGGGCGAAGAGATCGACTGCGATCACGCGCCTGCCAACCGCCACCCATGCGCGCGAGCCGTCCGGCGCGGCGGTCACCGCGACAGCTCGGCCGGGCAGCCCGACGCGGGCGGCGACACGGTTGGTGGAGACGTCGACGAGCGTTGCCGCGCGGTCGCCGCCCGCGACGATCACCAGCCGCGCGGAGGCGCCCGTGGGCAGGCAGAGCAGGACGAGCACTGTCAGGAGGGCCGGGCGCCGCATCGCTCCCCTTGTAACTCGTCGCGCGAGGACAAGGTTGCGCGGGCTGGGGCGTATAGGCTCCCGCCGCGCTGATGGACGCGACCGAACTCCTCCGGCCGGGCCTGCTCGAGGGCCGCGCGATCGCGGTGACACATGAAGCCGCTGGCACCGGTCTGCGCGCGCTCGGCGCCGCGACCCCGGTGCTTGCGCCGGCGTTCCCGATCGACGACGAGAAGCTGGCCGCCGCCGCAGCGGGGCTCGGCCCCGTCGATGCCGTCGTCTGCGACGGCCGCCCGCTCTTCGACGCTGCCGGCGGAGGGCTGCCCGGCCTCCGCGCCGCCGCCGACGGCTGCTTCGCCGCCGCCCGCGCCGTGGTCAACGCAAGCTTCATCCCATCCGGCCGCGGCAAGGTCCTCTTCCTGGCTCCGGACGACGCCGCGACATCCGCCGCGCTCGAGAACACCGCGCGCACTCTCAGCACCGAGTGGGCGCGCCACGGCATCGTCGTCGCCTGCATACACGCGGGCGATGAGACCGAAGGGCTCGTCGCCTTTCTGTGTTCGATGGCGGGCGACTACTTCTCGGGCTGCGCGTTCACGCAGGCCTGACGAGTGCTGCAGCCGCAGTGCGGTTGGCGACGCCGAGCTTCGCGTAGACGTTGTCGAGGTGCTTCTTGACGGTCCCCGGCGAGATCCACAGGCGCTCGGCGATGGCGGCGTTCGTCAACCCGGCGGCCACGAGCTCGAGGACATCTGTCTCGCGAGCCGTGAGCAGCCCGAGGCTCCCGGGGGCGGCGATGTCCGCAGCCCGGCGCAGGAGCTCGCGCTCGTGGATGCGCGCGAGGTGCGGCGCGAGCACCTCGAGCACCTCGCGGTCGCGGACGGAAAAGTCGCCGCCGGAGCGGCTGAGCACGAAGTTGCGCGTGACGGTCCGCGAGCGCGCGATGCCCACCTCGAGCTCGGCGACGATCCCATTCGGGCGGAACCACTCCGAGTAGACGCGCGTGTTGACGAGCTTCTGGGAGGAGATCACGTCCGAGAGCCGCGTCGCCGAGAAGTCCGCATAGGCCTGCTGGTGGTGGCACAGGGGATGCTCGTCCACGATCTCCCAGAACGCATCCTCGTCGCCACCGTCACCGTCGTTGCCGACGTATGCGACCTCGCGGCGGCGCACGCGGTCGAGCTCGCAGTAGCCGATCGCATCGCAGGGGATGAGCTGCGCCATGGCGTCGAGGGTCTCGCGCGGAAACGGCTGCTCGCCGGCGAGCGCCCATGCGAGTTCGACGAACTCGAGGACAGCGCGTAGGTCGCTACCGCGCAGGCCTTCCATAACGCGTCCCACGTTACCGCGTGGATGGGACCCGGTCGCGGCCCACGACGGCGCTCCCGGCCGCGAGCAGCGCGACGAGTCCTGCGACGCCGCCGGCGCCGATCGCCGCGGATTCCCAGTCGAAGCCGTCGGCCCCGGACTGCACGGTCGGTGCGGGCGCTGCGTACTCGGCCGCCGAGTTGTGGTTGGGCGCGTCGACCGCCGGGTGGGCCGGGGCGGCCGGGGCAGCGAGTGCGAGGGCCGCTGCTGCCGGGGCGAGGATGCGCAGGGACTTGGACATGCTCGATCTCCTTGAGAGGCGACGACGTCG
>JAWVFZ010000390.1:0-7877 GCA_033855555.1 Solirubrobacteraceae bacterium | reverse complement strand
TGGCCGCGCGCTCGACCCCGGGAGGGAAGCGTCGCGCCAGGCCGCGGTCGATCATCAGCGCCTCGATCACGTCCCGCGCCACGTCGGGCTTGCCGAGGACGCGCTCGATCTTGGCCCGCCCGCTGCCCGTGCGCAGCACGACCAGCAACCCGGGCCGTGCGTCACGGTGCTTGTCGACGGCGATCGAGCGGTGCCGGTCACCGCCATGCCGCGGGAAGAACGGCATGCCGACCAGGAAGCGGCCCCGTTTCTCGAGGAGCGCGACGGTCCGGTTGGTCACTTGATCTCGCCCGCGACCACCCGCAGCGCGCGGTCCAGCGCCTCGTCCCTTGCCGTCTTGGGGTTGTCCTGGGCTTTCACGTTGGGCTGGATGCCGGCACCCGGCTTCACGCCCCCGCCGCCGAGGTTGCGCCCCTTCGGCGTGAAGTACTGCCCGGCGGTGATGTCCAGCGCGCCGCCGTTGGCCAGCTCGATGACCTCCTGGAAGACGCCCTTGCCGAAGGTGCGCGTGCCGACGATCTTGGCGCGGCCGCGATCCTGCAGCGCGCCGGAGACGATCTCCGAGGCCGAGGCCGTGTCGCGGTCGACCAGCACCACGAGCGGCGTCTTGGGGGCGATCGGGTCGCCTGTGGCGTCCAGCGTCTGAGGCGCGACGCCGCGGCCGCGCAACGACACGATCTTGCCCTCGGCCAGAAACGCGCTGGCCACGAGCTGGGCCTCCTTCACCAGCCCACCGCCGTTGCCCCGCAGATCGAGCACGAGCCCCTTCGCACCCTGCTTCAGGCGCCGCGCGATCGCCGCGTACACCTGAGCATGCGCGCCGGGCGTCGAGAACGTCGACAGCTCGACCACCCCGAGCTTCTTCCCTGCCACGGTGCGCAGCAACGACGCGACGACCGGCACCGAGATCGTGGCGCGCGTCAGGGTGACCCGCCGCTGCTTGCCGGCGTGCACGACCGCGATCGTCACGTCGGAGCCGCGCGGGCCCTTGATCAGCGACGTCGAGTAGTCCGACGGCTTGCCCTTCAGCGACGTGGCGCCGACGGCGACGATCAGGTCCCCAGGCTGCAGATGCGCGCGAGACGCCGGTGAGCTGTCGTAGACGCGCGAGATGCGCAGGCCGCGCGGAGCCACCTGCACCTCGAGGCCGATCCCCGAGAACTCGGAGTTGGAGACCTCCTGGAACTGCTTGTACTCCTTCGGCGTGAAGTAGTTGGAGAAGCGGTCGTGCAGCGCCGCGACGACGCCCTTCAGCGAGTCGTCGGCCAGCTGGGATTCCGGGATGTCGCGGTAGTAGGTCTCGTGGATGCGATCGATGGCCTCGCGCACGACGAGCGTGTTCTTGTCGCCGACGAGCGCATCGCGCACGAACCGCGGCAGGCGGTCGGGGTGACCGCCGAGGAAGATGCCCGCCACGAGCAGGACGAGCGCAGCGGGAAGGAGGGCGAGGACTCGCGGCATGAGCCGCGGATCGTACGGGTGAAGAAGGCCCGGCTTTCCTACACGCGCAGGAAACGGCGCAGCGACAGGCCCGACCCGGCGGCCGACACCGCCACGCTGGCGAACAGCAACAGCCCGGCCAGCGCGGCGAACGGGATCGTCTGCGGAGCGGCGATCAGCGCGAAGTCCTTCGAGAGCGGATCGATCAGCGCGACCTTGCCCACAGCGAGCAGCAGGATCGCCATCACGCCGCCCAGCGTCCCGAGCGCGACGCCCTCGATCACGAACGGCCAGCGGATGAACCAGTCGGTCGCGCCCACGAGCTTCATGACCTCGACCTCGCGGCGGCGGCTGAACAGCGACAGGCGGATCGTGTTGGACACCAGCAGCGCGCTGGCCAGGACCAACAGCGACGTGAGCACGATCATCGCCCACTTCACGAGCCTCGTGACGGTCAGGATCTTGTCCGTCTCGTTCTTCTTGTTGCGGACCTTGTCGATCGACTGATCCGCGACCTGACGGTGACCGGACGTGTTCATGGGCGCGAGCGAGTTGAGGATCGCGTTGATGTTGTCCGGGTTGTCCGGAGTCACGCGGAAGGTGTCCGGTAGCGGATTGGAGCCGAGCAGGCGATAGGCCTCCGGGTTGGCCTTGGACTCCTCCTTGTAGGCCTGCGCCTTGGAGACGAACTCGACCTTCTTGACGTGCGGCGTGTCGTTGGCGATGCGCCGGCGCACCCGCGCGACGTCGCTGCTGCTGGCATCGGTCTGCATGTAGACGTCGAGCAGCACGCGGCCGCGAACCGTGTTGGCGGCGCCGGTCGTCGCCTGCACCATCGGGATGAAGACGCCGAGGACCAGCAGCGTGACGAGCACGCTCGCCATCGCGGCGAAGCTGGGAATCGGGTTGCGCCGGATCGAGCGCAGCGCCTCCTTGATGAAGAACCCGGGCCTCATCGCCAGGCCTCGTCGAGCTCGTCGAACGGGTCCTTCGCAAGGAGCCCGCCCTCCTGCGTCTCAGGCGACTCGCCACGCATCAGCGCGGCGAACTCGGCGGTGCTCACCGGACGCCGCCCGTACATCGCGTCGGCCTCGTCGCGCACGATCCGGCCACGCTCGAGCTCGATGACACGGCGGCGCATGCGGTCGACCATGTGCGAGTCGTGGGTCGCGACCAGCACGGTCGTCCCGGTGCGGTTGATCCGGTACAGCAGCTGCATGATCCCGATCGAGGTCTCGGGGTCGAGGTTCCCCGTGGGCTCGTCGGCGAGAAGCAGCGGCGGGTGGTTGACGAACGCGCGCGCCACCGAGACGCGCTGCTGCTCGCCGCCTGAGAGCTGGTCGGGGTAGTTGTGCAGCTTGGTTGCCAGACCGGTGAGGCGCAGGATGTCGGGGACCTTGGAGCGGATCTCCTTGCGCGAGCGCCCGGTGACCTGGAGCGCGTAGGCAACGTTGTCGTAGACCGTGCGGTTGGGGAGCAGCTTGAAGTCCTGGAAGACGACACCGAGGTTGCGCCGGTAGTACGGGACCTTCTTGTGCTCGATCTCGCTCAGGTCGCGCCCCGCGACGACGAGCTTGCCCTTGGTCGCCTCATGCTCCTTGAGCAGCAGGCGCATGATCGTCGACTTCCCCGAGCCGGTCTGACCCACGATGAACACGAACTCCCCGCGGGAGATCGAGAACGTGGCCTCCTCCAGGCCGACGTCCCCGGACTCGTAGGTCTTGGAGACGCCGCGGAACTGGATGACGGCGTTCGGATCGGATTGCCTGCCGACCGGCAGGACGACGGGTTCGCGCTGGGTTTCGGTCGCGGCCATTGGCAACACGGTACCGCCCGAAGCTCGCCATTCCTGCCTGGTGCAATGGCCCGTGCAGCCCGCCTTGTACCTTGTCGGCAATGGCCGAGATCAGCTCCGAGACCCTCGCAAACGGGCTCCCCCTCCATCGAATCTCCATCCCGGGCACGCGCGCGGCGACCGTGCTCGTGGCCTTCGATGCCGGCGCCCGCGCCGAGCACCCCGAGGAAAACGGGATGGCTCATTTCCTCGAGCATCTCGTGTTCAAGGGCGGCGAGAAGTACGACGACTACCGCAAGGTCAACGAGACGGCCGAGCGCATGGGCGCCTCGCTCAACGCGTACACCTCGCACGACCTCGTCGCGTTCCACATCACGTGCCGGGCCGAGGTCGTCATGGAGGCGGCCGATCTCCTGACCGACTTCGTGGGAAGGCCCAAGCTCGATGCCGGCGAGCTCGACCGCGAACGCGGGGTCGTCATCCAGGAGATCCAGCGCTACAAGGACCAGCCGTCGATGGTGGCCGAGGAGCTCGCCGACCGCGCCGCGTTCGGCGACCATCCGCTTGGGCGCACCGTCCTGGGCCCCGAGGAGCATCTGCGCACGTTCAGCCGCGAGGCGATCGTGGCGTTCCGCCAGCGCCGCTGGGCGGGCAGCCACGGCGGCGCCTTCATCGTGGGCAACGTCGAGCACGCGAACGGCGGCTCCGCCGAGCTGTTCGAGCGCTTCCCCACGGTCCCGGAGCCCGGCGGCTACGAGCCGGCGCCGTCGTTCGACCCCGACAAGCTCGTCGAGTCGCGCGAGACCAACCAGTCACACCTGCGGATGATGTACACGCCCCGCATCGACCCCACGGACCCGCGCCAGCGCGCGGCGCTCTCGATCTACTCGACGCTGCTCGGCGGATCGATGGGCTCGCGCCTGTTCGACGAGATCCGCGAGCAGCGCGGCCTCTGCTACTCGGTCTACGCCATCGACCACGTGTTCAGCGACCTTGCCGTGCTGCAGCTGGGGTCCGGCCTTGAGTCCGGCAAGCTGGCGGAGGCCTACTCGCGCATGCGTGAGATCGTCGCCGAGCTGAAGGCCGACGGGCCGACCGAGGAGGAGGTCTCCCGTGCGCGCGCCTACGCGGCCGGACGGCGCGTCCTGGCATTCGAGAACACCAACGCCGTCGCGCGCTACGCCGCGGGGCAGGCCGTCGTCTACGGCGAGGACATCGATCCCGACAAGGCGATCACGGCGCTCGATGCGGTCACCTTCGACGAGGTCCGCGCAATCGCCGACGCGATCGATCCCGACGAGCTCGCAGTCGCGTGCGTCGGCCCGCACGAAGTGGACGAGTTCTAAGAGGACTGTCAGACTCGCCCCTGTGGCCGCCACCACAGAGGCCGTGAACGACCGCGAGCTCGACCGGTACGTGCAGCGCGTCGGCGATCGCTGGCCGCTGGAGTCGGCTCACGTGGGCGGCGCGCGCGTCGAGGACCTGCAGGGAGCGCTCCCCCAGCGCGAGCGCGGGCCCGAGTTCGTGGTCGTGCTGGTGAGCAAGTTCTTCGACGGCGTGCCTTGGCTCGAGCGCGTCTACCAGGCGGGCGCGCTCTGGGACGCAGCCGAGATGGGCGCCGAGGCGGACGTCCACTGCTACACGCCCGCCGAGCTGGAGCGCAAGCGCCAGTCGCTGCGGGCCGTCCGGGAGGCCGTCGAGCACGGCATCCCGCTTCTCAAGCACGCCTGACCGGGTGCCGATGCCAGTGGCGGATGACGCCGCTGCTCTCCTCAGCCCTGCTGCGCGTCCAATCCGACGAGCGTCTCGTGCAGCTGGCCGTCCAGGGCCACGAGCGCGCATTCGAGGCGATCGTCGACCGCTACCGCAGGCCGCTCCTGCGCTATCTGCAGCGGCTGCTGCCCGGCGATCGCGCCGAGGACGTCCTCCAGAGCGCGTTGGTGAGCGCCTGGACGTCGCTGGACCGGGGAACGGCAGTGCGCGACCTGCGGCCCTGGCTCTACCGGATCTGCCACAACGGGGCGCTCAACGCGCTCGCCCGCCGCGGCTACGACCACGACGCGCTCAGCGAGGCCCTCCACGGAGCGGCCTCCCCGCTCGAGCAGCTTGAGCATCGCCATGTCGTGCGCGAGACGCTCGCCGCCCTGACCGGGCTTCCCGATCGCCAGCGCGACGCGCTCCTGGCCGTCGCGGTGGAGGGCCGCCCCCACGCGGAGGTCGCCCGTGAGCTGGGCCTGTCCGATGGCGCGCTGCGACAGCTCGTGCATCGCGCGCGCTGCACGGTCCGCTCGGCCGCGACGGCGGTCACCCCGGTGCCCGTGCTCAACTGGTTCCTGCAGCTCGGCGTGCGCGGCGAGACGCCGCGGATCGCAGAGCTCGTCGGCGGCGCGGGTGTCGCGGGCGTGGCGAAGGTCGCCGCAGTCCTCGTCGCGACCGGCGCGGTCGTCGTCGGCAGCCATGTGACCGGTCACCACGCCGGCGCCGCGCAGGCCGCCGCAGCGGCTCCGCGCGTTCTTCGATCCGGTCCGGGCACGCGCGTGGCGGCCCGGCAGCCCGTCCGCCGTGCAGCGAAGGCGCACGGCCGTCATCGCACCGCGCATCCGCGTCAGTCGATCGCTCGTACGGGGTCGCTGGGCAGGGGCTCTGTCGTGCCGCCGCGCGTGGGCACCCACCGCGAGCCCCCGGCGCCCGCGTCGAAGATCACCGTGACGCACGGCGATGGCGTCGCGACCGGGCCCGAGCCGACCCCTTCGGCAACGACCCCCGCCCCCACCACAACTGCCACCACGGTGTCCAGCGCGCCCGAGGCCGCGCCCGAGCCCGCGGCTCCGACGCCCACGGAACCACCGCCCGCGCCGGCGCCCGAGCCGTGTCACGAGGTCGCATGCCGCCCGGCGCCTCCTCCCCCGCCTCCGCCACCGCCACCGCCGACGGAACCGCTTCCGAAGATCCACGCGATCCGCGCGTGACGTTCTCGCACTTGCCCTGTCACAGCTCCTGACAAAGGCAATCCGCCCGTGAGGGCGGGACGCAAAGCCAGGGGCCTCGCCAGCGAGGCCGCCCAGCTACCGACCAAGGAGCATCTCCATGCTGCATCGCATCATCACCCGGCTCGCGAGCGCGCTGCTCGTCACGGGCCTTCTTGCCGCGCCGGCCACGGCCGGCGCCAAGGCGCACCACAAGACGCGCCACGTCGCTCGCCACAAGGTCGTCAAGCACAAGGCCGTCAGCAAGTCACTGGGCCGCATCGACCAGCCGCAGCCGCCGACGGAGCCCACCCCGCAGGAGTCCTCGCAGGAGGAGCCCTCGCAGGAGCCCGAGCCCACGCCGCAGCCCGATCCCGTGGCGCCGGCCGCGGCGCCCGACGCAGGCAGCGTCGTCTCGTTCCACGAGGGCGTCCTGGACGTCGCGCTCGGCACGGGCGGCGACGTCGTCGGCACGGTCATCCCCGGCGGGACGCTGTTCGCCTGCCGCTCGGCCGCGACGCACGAGCCGGTCGTCGAGGGCTGCAACGCCTCGCTCCTGACGCCAGGCGCCGCACTGCACGAGTTCGCCGTGAACTACGGCTCGCAGGGCGCGTGGTTCCAGCGGATCATCATCGTGCTGCCGTAGCGAGAGATGATTGATTTCGTGGCCGCGGGGGTCGCGGAATCAATCATCGGCTAACCGATCGAGACCATGCGCTCGATCGGGATGCGGGCGCGCTGCGCGATGTCCTCCGGGACCTTCACCTCGAACTTGAGGTCGCGCAGCGCGTCGCGCAGCTTCGTCAGCGTGATCATCTTCATGTAGCGGCACGAGGCTGCCTCGTTGGCCGCGATGAAGTCGGTCTCGGGGGCGGCCATCCGCAGCGGGTAGAGCATCCCCGTCTCGGTTGCGACGATCGCCTCCCCGCCCGGCTCGGCCTCGCCGGCGTAGCGCAGCATGCCACCGGTCGAGAGCATGTGGACGCCCTCGCTGCTGATGTCGCCCGCGGCGACGTATTCCATGACCTGGGTCACGCAGCCGCACTCGGGGTGGATCAGGAAGTCGGCCTCCGGATGCTCGGAGCGCATCTCGTTGATGTCCGCCGGGCGGATGCCCGCGTGGACGTGGCATTCGCCGTCCCAGACGTGCAGCTTGACGCCGAGCTCCTTCTCCACGTAGGAGCCGAGCCACATGTCGGGGCCGAACAGGACGGGCGTGTCGGGCCCGTGGGTCTCGAGGACATGCTGGACGACCTGCACGGCGTTGGCGCTCGTGCAGCAGTAGTCGGTCAGCGCCTTGATCTCGGCCGTCGTGTTGACGTACATGACGGTCTTCTGGCCGGGATGCTTGGCCTGCCAGGCGCTGAGCTCCTCCGGGGTGATCGCGTCGGCCAGCGAGCAGCCGGCATCGAGGTCGGGGATCAGGACGGTCTTCTCGGGCGAGAGGATCGACGCCGTCTCGGCCATGAAGTGGACGCCGCAGAAGGCGATGACCTCGGCGTCGGTCTTCGCGCCCTGGCGGCTGAGGCCCAGCGAGTCGCCGACATAGTCGGCCACGTCCTGGACCTCGGGCACCTGATAGTTGTGGGCGAGGATGACCGCGCCGCGCTCCTTGGCGAGCGCGCGGACCTCCTCCGACAGGGCCGGAATGTCCTCGGCCGGAGGGGTGGCAAGAG
>JAWVFZ010000389.1:0-8093 GCA_033855555.1 Solirubrobacteraceae bacterium | reverse complement strand
CAATCGCACGCTGGCCGCAAAGACGCGCCTGCTCGAGGCGCCCGAGTCCACTGAGGACGAGCTGCAGGAGATGACCTTTACCGACGAGCGCCTCGAGCTGATCTTCACGTGCTGTCATCCGGCGCTGTCCACCGACGCGCAGGTTGCGCTTACGTTGAGGACGCTCGGCGGCCTGAGCACCGGCGAGATCGCGCGCGCGTTCCTGGTCGCCGAGGCGACGATGGCGCAGCGGCTCGTGCGGGCCAAGCGCAAGATCAAGGACGCCGGCATCCCGTTCCGGGTGCCGCCCGACCACCTGCTGCCCGAGCGGCTCGCCGCCGTGCTCGCGGTCGTCTACCTGATCTTCAACGAGGGCTATTCGGCCCCGCCCGCCAGGGGCGAGTTGACCGCGGAGGCGCTGCGGCTCGGGCGGGCGCTCGCCGACCTGATGCCCGACGAGCCCGAGGCGCACGGTCTGCTGGCGATGATGCTGCTGCACGACGCCCGCCGCGAGGCGCGCTTCGAAGGTGGCGACCTGGTGCTGCTCGCCGACCAGGACCGCTCGCGCTGGGATACGGCGCAGATCGCCGAAGGGCGGTCGGTGCTGGACCGGGCCCTCGCCCTGCGGGGACGCGGCCAATACGTCCTACAGGCGGCGATCGCCTCCCTGCATGCCGACGAGCCGCGCGACTGGCGCCAGATCGCCACCCTCTACGGCGAGCTCGCGCGCCTCACCGGCTCGCCGGTTGTCGAGTTGAGCCGGGCTGTCGCGGTCGCCGAGGCGGATGGTCCCGAGGCCGGGCTCGAGATCGTCGATCGTCTCGGCCTTGAGGGTTACCGCTACCTGCACGCGACGCGCGGCGAGCTGCTGCGCCGCCTCGGTCGAACCGCAGAAGCCGGCGACGCATACCGTCGTGCGCTGGAACTCGTCGACGACGACGCCGAGCGCCGCCTGGTGGAGCGGCGGCTGGCGGAGCTCGGCACGGCTGGCGCGCGCCGGCGGCCCTAAGGTCCGTGACCTGTATTCGATCTTCACCGCATCTCATCGCGGCGGCTCGGGGCCGCCGCTCGTATGCCTGCACGGCTTCACCGACACGTGGCGCACCTGGGAGCTCGTGCTGCCCGCGCTCGAGCGCCGTCACGACGTCCTGGCCGTGACCCTGGCCGGGCACGCCGGCGGCCCGCCGATCGAGGGTGACGTCAGCGACGCCGCGCTCGCCGATGCGGTCGAGCGCGGGATGGACGAGGCGGGATTCGAGCATGCGCACATCGTCGGCAACTCGCTCGGCGGCTACGTCGCGCTCCAGCTCGCCGCGCGCGGCCGTGCCGCGACGGTCGTGGCGCTCGCGCCGGCTGGTGGCTGGGCACAGGGCGACGACTCGTACAAGGACACGCTTCGCTACTTCACACTGATGCAGGAACAGCTCAAGACCGCGGCGCCGAATGCCGACGCGATCGTCGCCACGGCGGAGGGCCGGCGCCGTGCGACGAAGGACATCGCGACGAACTTCGAGCACATCCCAGCCGAGCTGCTGGCCCATCAGATGCGCGGGGCGGCGAACTGCGCTGCGGTGGTCCCGCTGGTCGACTATGCGGCGCGCGAGGGCTGGAGCCTGGATGCGGAGCAGATCACCTGTCCGGTGCGGATCGTGTGGGGCACCGAGGACAGGCTCCTACCGTGGCCGTCGGCCGCCGCTCGCCTCCGCAACGACTATCTCCCCCACGCCGATTGGGTCGAGCTCGACGGCATCGGCCACTGCCCCCAGCTCGACGTTCCGCTGGAGACCGCACAGCTGATCCTCGGCTTCACCGCCGGCTGAGCGAAATCATGAGTTAGCCTTGGTCACGGAGGTCAGCCGTGGCATCGCTCCTGACGAGAGGCGGTCTAACGCGCCGCACAGTGTTGGCGAGTGGCCTGCTGGCGCTTCTCATCGGCGGCGTGTTCACGGCGCTGGTCGTGTCGAGCTACGACCAGCGTGATGCTCGGCGCCTGTCGAGGCATTCCCGCACGGAGCTCGCAGACGCCGGACAGCTTTTCCAGCTGATCCTCGACGCCGAGACGGGAGTGCGCGGCTTTGCGATCACCCGCGTCGACCGCTTCCTCGACCCGTGGCGTGCTGCGCGAACAGCGTTTCCCAAGCAGGCACGGGCGTTCGCGAGCTTCGTCGACGATCCTGCGCAGGTCGGCCTGGCGCAGCGGATGGCCAGGGACGGCACCTCCTACATCCAGGACTACTCGGTGCCGCTCGTGAACGCGTTGCGGGCAAACAAGCCGGGGGCAAGCGGCCTGGCGGCCACCGAACAGGGCAAGCGGCGCGTCGACGCGCTGCGCGCCGAGTTCGGGCGCTTCACGAGCAGGGAGAGCGCCTCGGTGAATGCGTTCCAGGAACGCGTGGACGACGACGCGGAGCGAAGCCTGGTGGTGGCGACGGGAGGTCTCGGGTTATCGATCGTCCTCGTCGCGTTGTTCGGCAGCTACCTGGTGCGGGCGGTGATTGCGCCTGTTCGCCGGGCGGCCGCCATGGCCGGCAGGCTGGCCGGTGGCGACCTCACCGTGCGCATGCCCGAGACCGGCACCGCGGAGATGGGGGACCTCGAGCGGGCGTTCAACACGATGGGAAGCTCCCTCGAGGTGAGTCGTGACGAGCTTCGCCAGCTCGCCTCCGAACAGGCCGCGCTGCGGCGCGTGGCGACGCTCGTCGCGCGCGGGGTCCCGCCGAGCGAGGTCTGGGACGCGGTCGTGGCGGAAGTGGAGCAGCTCCTGCACGCGGACTCCGCCGCGCTGCTGCGCTATGGCCCCGACGGCGCGGCCACGATCCTTGCCGGCAGGACTGGGGTCGGCAGGGAGATTGAGGTCGGCATGACCTATCCGCCGGATGAGGGCCCAAGCGTCATCGGGATGGTGCTCCGCAACGGTCGCGCCGCGCGGGTGGACCACGCCGAGCGCAGTGCTTCCCCCGCGTTCGCCGAGCTCGAGCACGGCTCGCGCGTCGGAGCCCCGATCGTCGTCGAGCGTCGCGTCTGGGGCATGATCGGCGCCGGCTGGAGACGCGCGGAGGCGCCGCCCGGGGCCGAGAGCCGCGTCGCCGAGTTCACCGAGCTCGTCGCCACCGCAATCGCGAACGCGGAGAGCCGCGACGAGCTGACCGCATCGCGCGCCCGCGTCGTCGCGACCGCCGACGAGACACGGCGGCGGATCGAGCGCGACCTGCACGATGGCGCCCAGCAGCGCCTGGTCCACACGATCGTCTCGCTCAAGCTGGCGCGGAGAGAGCTCGGCGACGACGGCGGGCCGGGCGCCAAGATCCTCGACGAAGCGCTCGAGCACGCCGAGCGCGCGAACGCCCAGCTGCGCGAGCTCGTCCACGGAATCCTGCCCACGGTCCTCCGGCGCGGGGGGCTCCACGCAGGCGTGCGGGCGATCGCCTCCCGCGCGTCGCTGCCCGTTTCCGTCGACGTCACCGCCGAGCGGCTGCCATCGGCGCTGGAGGCGACGGCCTACTTCATCGCGGCGGAGGCGCTGACCAACGTCATCAAGCACGCCGGCGCCAACAGGGCTTGGATCCGCGCCGTGGTGGAGGACGGCGCGCTCCATCTCGAGGTGGGCGACGACGGCTCCGGCGGCGCCGCGCTCGACGCGGGCTCAGGGCTGCTCGGCCTGCGGGACCGCGCCGCCGCCCTCGACGGCGAGCTGCAGGTCGAGAGCCCGCACGGCGGCGGCACCGTGATCACGGCGACGCTGCCGATCCCCGGCGATTAGCTCACGCGTTCGCGCGGTCCAGCGCGGCCTGCAAAGACCGGCGGTAGCCGTCGCTGGTGTACGAGGCGCCCGAGATGGTGTTGATCTGGGCGCTCTGGGCGGCCATCGCTTCCTGCTGGAGCAAAGGCGCGACCGCGGCGCTGATCTCGTTGGTCCGCCCATCGCCGCTTGGGAGGACGAGCGCGCGGACGTTCTGCACCTTGCTCCCGGACACCGTGGCGGCGACCTGCACTGGGCCGTATTGCGTGGAGACCACGGGGCCGACGATCGTCCGCGGCTTGGCTGCCGTCTTCTTCTTCGGTGCGCTCGGATGGCTGCGCCCCTTGGACGGCGGGCTCGCGGCAACCGGTCGCGGCGCGGCGGTCGTGCCGATGCTCAGGGCGGGGCGGGACTTGAAGTTGACCAGCAGCACCGTGACGACCACGGTGACCAGCAGGGCGGTGAGGGGTCGTCGCATCGAGTTCCTCTCAGAAGGCGAAGCGTTCGGTGTGGATGCTTGCGCCCGGGACGCCGACGGCGTGCAGGCTCGCCTCGGTGGCGTCGGCCATCGCCGGAGGGCCGCACAGGTAGACATCGCGGCGCGCGATGTCCGGCACGAGCTCGCGGAGATGCTCTGGGGACAGCAGGCGGCGCGCCGCCGGGTCGCGGTGATCGCCGGCGATCAGGTGGACGCGCGAGCCGCGTGGGGCAGCGATGTCGTGCAGCTCGTGCAGCAGGACGGCGTCCTGCGCGTCGACGACTCGGTACACGATGGCGATGTCGCTTCCGGGCGCAAGCTCCTCGACCAGGCCGCGGATCGGCGTGATGCCGACGCCGCCGCCGATCAGCGCCACCCCTCGCCGCCGCTGCGTGGCGGCCGTGAAGTGCCCGAAGGGGCCCTCGGCGAAGACGCGCGTGCCCGGTGCGATCGTGCCGATGCGCTCGGTGAAGTCCCCGAGCGCCTTGACGGTGATGCGCAGCTGGCGGCCGTCGGGCGCGGCGGACAGCGAGAACGGGTGCGACTGCCACCAGGAGTCCTTGGTCAGGAAGCGCCACAGGAAGAACTGGCCCGCGCGCGCGCCGAGGCGGTCCAGATGGCGACCGGTGATGTACAGCGAGACGACGCCCGGACCCTCCTGGACGACCCGCTGTACGCGCAGGCCGTGACGCATGTTGCGTGCGAACGGGACGAGGAGGCGAAACAGGACCAGGGCGCCGAGCGTGACCCCGTACAGCGTCCACCAATACGCCTGGGCGACGCCGTCGCCGATGAAGCTGGTACCGACCGCGAGCTGGTGGCTGAAGGCCAGCGCGATGCCCAGGTAGCTGTACAGGTGCACGAAGTACCAGGTCTCATAGCGCAGCCGCCGCCGCGCGATCACCAGGGAGGTGACGACGACGGCCACGAGGAGCAGCGTCCCCGCCGTCGCGGTGAGGATGCCGGGCGTGGAGAGCAGCAGCGTCTTGACCTCTCCCGGCAGCGACACCCGGCCGCGCAGCGCGTAGCCGATGGTGATCAGCACCGCATGGACGAGCAGCAGGATCAACGCTATGCGGCCGTTGCGCCGGTGCCAGACGGTCAGGCGGTCGAAGCCGACGCTGCGCTCGAGGACCGGGAGGCGGGCGATGAGCAGCAGCTGCACGAGCACCAGCAGCGTCCCGATCAGCCCAGTGATGCGCCCGATGCTCGTCAGCACATCGCCGCCGCTGCCGGAGGCGGGGAGTCCGCCGCTGCGCAGCCACAACCCGATCACGAGCACGACGTTGGCCACGAGCAGCAGCCCCATGTCCCACGCGCGCACGATGACGCGCGACGGTTGCGAGGCCCGTCGGCGCGCGGTCACCCGGGCTGGTGCGCTGAACTCGTGTGCAGACATAGACCTCGCCAATGAGTGTCGGCACCAGTTGTGGGCATCCTGTGATGACGCTCTAAGGATTTGCTGAGGAATCCTTAGAGTCGGCGGCGCGCTTTACGCTCCCGCGTGTGAACGAGCGTGTGCTGGTGGTCGATGACGAGCCCTCGGTGCACGAGGTCGTCCGCGCGTATCTGGAGCGGGAGGGCTTCGTCGTCCTGTCGGCCAGCGACGGGCGCGAGGGGCTGCGCATGGCCGAGGAGCGCCGGCCCGCGCTCATCGTCCTGGACCTCATGCTTCCCGACCTCTCGGGAGAGGACATCGTCCGCGAGGTGCGCCGGCGTTCGGACGTGCCGATCCTGATGCTCACGGCGCGCTCGGGGGAGGACGACCGCGTCTTCGGCCTCGAGCTCGGCGCGGACGACTACCTGACCAAGCCGTTCAGCCCGCGGGAGCTGGTGGCGCGGATCAAGGCGGTCCTGCGGCGGGCGCCCGACAACGACGCGCCGCTGCTGTCGCGGATCGTCCTCGACGATGGCTCGCTGGTCGTCGACACCGACCGCCACGAGGTGACGCTCGCGGGCGAGCTCGTGGAGCTCACCGCGAGCGAGTTCAGGCTGCTCGTCGCGCTGGCGCGCCATCCCGGGCGCGTCTACTCGCGCCCGCAGCTCGTCGAGCGGCTGCAGGGGCATGACTTCCCCGGCTACGAGCGCACGATCGACGCGCACGTCAAGAACGTGCGTCGCAAGCTGGGCGACGACCCGCGCGACCCTCGCTACGTGATCACGGTCCACGGCGTGGGCTACAAGCTCGGCGTGCACTGAGCCACGATGGGCCTCACCGCTCGCACGGCGCTCGCCTTCGCCGCCGCGGCCGTTCTCGCCGTCGGCCTGTCGGCGCTGGTCGTGAGCCGTGGCCTCGACGACCGCGCACGGCAGGCCGCCGAGCACCGCCTCCAGGGAGCCACCGCCCAGGCGGCGACGCTCGTGCGCGCCGAGTACCACGAGACAGGCCGCCTGAACCAATCGGTGGCGCTCGAGATGGCGCGCGCCGCCTCCATCAGCGGGTACCGCGCGATCGTCTTCGACGAGGCCGGCCACGTCGTCAAGAGCGGTCGCCCCGCGGCGCCCGGCACGACTGCGGCGTCCGCCGGGGCGATCGTCCGCTTCGGCGGCCGGCGGGTCGGCAGCGTCCGCCTGGAGCTGCCGAAGGCCCAGCTCCAGGCCGAGGAGCGCGACCTGAGCCGCCGCGTCATGAAGCTCGACCTGCTCGCCGCGATGCTGGCTGTTGCGGCAGTGCTGCTCGCCGTGCCGCTCCTGGCCTCGACGGTCGTGCGTCCGATCCGCCGGCTTCACGACGCCGTCGACCGGTTGCGCGATGGCACGCGCGTCCCGGAGGACGGACCGCGAGAGATCGCAGACCTCGCCCGTCGCTTCAACGCGCTCTCCGAGGGGCTGGCACAGGAGGAGGCGGCCCGGCGCGCCATGGCCGCCGACGTGGCCCACGAGCTGCGCACCCCGCTCACCGGCCTGCTGCTGCGCATTGAGGCCGCGCAGGACGAGGTGCTCGACGACCGCCAGCGAAACCTGCAGGCCATGTACACCGAGGCCCGCCGGCTCGGCGCACTGATCGAGGACGTCGAGGCGCTCGCCGAAGCGGAGCGCCCGGGCGTGCTGATGGAGCGCAAGCGGGTCGACCTGGCGGAGGCGGCGCGGGGAAGGCTGGCCGTGCATGCCGCCGCGTTCCGCGAAGCCGGCATCGAGTTGCATGACGTACTTGCCGAGGGCGCCATCGTCGACGGCGACCCCGCGCGGCTCGCGCAGGTCCTCGACAACCTGCTCACCAACGCACTGCGCTACACCGACCGCGGCGGCGACGTCACGCTCACCGTGTGCAGCCGCGACCACGGCGTGGCGGTGGACGTCAGCGACACCGGCGTCGGCATCGCCGCCGAAGACCTCCCCCACGTCTTCGACCGCTTCTGGCGCGCCGACCGATCGCGGTCGCGCGCCACGGGCGGCTCGGGTGTCGGGCTCGCGGTCGTCCAGCGTCTCGTGGCCGCGCATGGCGGCCGCATCGAGGTCGAGAGCGAGCCCGGCCGGGGCACGGCGTTCCGCGTCTGGCTTCCTGCATGGCACGTGTGATCGAATGGCCGCCGTGAGCTCCCGTCCGCCTTGCGCCGTCGTCACGGGCGCAGCCACCGGCATCGGCCGCGCCACCGCGCAGGCGCTCGCCCGCGACGGGTACGCCGTCGCCGTCGTCGGCCGCCGCGCCGAACCGCTCGAGGAACTCGCGGCCGAGCTTCGCGAGAGCGGCGCGGACGCGCTGGCAGCGCCGGCGGACGTCGGCTCCCAAGAGCAGGCCGCCGCTGCGTTCGCCGCGACGGTCGAGCGCTTCGGGGGCATCGACGTGCTCGTCAACAACGCCGGCGTCGGCGACAGCGGCCCGCTCCTCGACGAGTCGCTCGAGCGCTTCGAGGAGACGCTGCGGATCAACCTGACCGGCGCCTTCATCGCCACGCA
>JAWVFZ010000388.1:0-4697 GCA_033855555.1 Solirubrobacteraceae bacterium | reverse complement strand
CGGCGCGACTGGGGCAACGTCGACGAAGGCGCGCCCCTGCACGAGGGCGATCCGATCGTGGTCGAGCGCGTGAACGGCCTGACGCTGTCGGTGCGCCCGGCCGAGGAATGGGAGCTGATCGTGTGATCGTGGCCATCCTGATCGGGTTGTTGTTCGTGATCGCCGGGCTGATCGTGATCGCCGGCGCGTCGGTCCGGGTCCTGCGCGAGTACGAGCGCGGCGTGGTGTTCCGTCTCGGCCGGGTCATGGGGCAGCGTGGGCCGGGGGTCGTCTTCCTGATACCCGGGGTCGACCGGATGGTCCGCGTCAGCCTGCGCACGGTCACGCTGAAGATCCCGGCGCAGGAGGTCATCACCCGCGACAACGTGCCCGCCCGGGTCACCGCGGTCGCGTACTACCGGATCATCGATCCGAACCGGTCGGTCGTCGAGATCGAGAATGTCCTGGCGGCCACCTCGCAGATCGCGCAGACGACGCTGCGCTCGGTGCTCGGCAAGGCCGAGCTCGATGCGCTGCTGTCAGAGCGCGAGCGGCTCAACGAGCATCTCCAGCAGATCATCGACGACCAGACCGAACCCTGGGGCGTCAAGGTCACGACGGTGGAGATCAAGGACGTCGAGATCCCCGAGCGGATGCAGCACGCCATGGCGCGCCAAGCCGAGGCCGAGCGCGAGCGGCGCGCGAAGATCATCAACGCCGAGGGCGAGTTCCAGGCCGCGGCGCGCCTGCATGACGCCGCTGACGTGATCAGCCGCAACCCCGTGACGATCCAGCTGCGCTACCTGCAGACGCTGACCGAGGTCAGCAACAACCAGAGCTCCACGATCGTCTTCCCGCTGCCCATCGATCTCCTGCAGCCGCTGCTGGCGGCAGCGCCGGGCCGCCAGGCCGCCGAGGCTCCCGAGGCTTCCGAGCCGGCGCGCCTCGAGGAGGCGCTTTCCGATGCGCGGGCGGCACTCGACGTCGCAAGCCGGGAACCGGCCGGCTGACCAGGAACACCTGCAGACGGGTGTCAGAGGACCAGGCAGCGCGACCTCGCGCTGCCGGCGAGCAGCGCTGCCGCGCCGACGACGTCGCCGAATCCCCTCACGACCGCCGGCAGTCGGCCAAGGAGACGCCGGTCGGTGTCGACCAGCCGCAGATACGGGGCTGCGGCCGCCAGTCCCCAGGGGCGGCGCGTGACGACGCACGCGAGAACGCCGGCGGCGGCAAGGTCGAACGCCGCCGTGCGCCGCGTCAGGAACAGCCGGCGGTACAGGAACGCCTCCCTGACCTCGGGCGCCCGCCGCACGAGCTCGGGGAACAGATCGAGCCGGCGCAGCTCGCCGAGGTAGCCGCCCGCCGAGCGCTGGAACACGGCATGGCGGACGATCGCGTCCTCGGCAAAGGCGGATCGGGCGCCGGCTCGTACGGCGGTCCAGCCGAACAGCGCGTCCTCCCCGAACGGAGCGGCGCCGGGTCCCTCGAGGCCCGTGGGAAATCCCCCGGCGATCGTGAACGCCGAGCGCCGCACGAAGAGGTTGGCGCTCTCGAACAGCCCGGTCGCGACGACCACGCTCAGGCTGCGATCGAACGGCCCGGGCGATCGCACCGGCTCGATGCGGCCGCTCGCGATGTCAGCCGACTCCAAGGCGGCCAAGCCGGCGCTCAGCCAGCGGCCATCCGGCTCGCAGTCGGCATCGGTGAACGCCAGCACGGGAGCGCGAGCGTTCGCAGCGCCCTCGTTGCGGGCCGCTCCGGGCCCTTCGCCGCGCCGGCGCTTGACCACGCGTGCGCCCATGCGCGCCGCCACGTCCGCTGTGGCATCCAGGGAGCCGTTGTCGACGACGATCACCTCGAACGGCGCCGCCAGCGTCTGCCGGTCCAGTGCCCGCAGGGTCGCCGGCAGGCTGTCCTGCGCATCTCGCGCAGGGATCACGACCGAGACGACCGGCTCCCCGGCGCGGTTATGGGCCATGGCTCCAAGCCCTATCCGATGGCGATTGCGCACGCAAGCCGTCACATTGTCGGGCCACCACGTGTCCGAGCCCTTTGAGCCCCAGCCGATCCGCGCCCGTGACGGGCGCCTGCGCGTCGAGCACATCATGGGCATGCCGATCCAGATCGATCTGCGTGAAGGCGGCGCCGATCCCGCGATGCTCGACCCCGCCTTCGATTGGCTACGCCTCGTCGACGAGACGTTCAGCACCTACAAGCCCGACAGCGAGATCAGCCGGCTTGGGCGCGGAGAGCTGACGGTCTCCGAGTGCCGGCCGGAGGTCGACGAGGTGCTCGTTCGCGCCGCGCAGCTACGCGAAGAGACCGGCGGCTTCTTCTCCGTTCGCGCCACGGGCACGCTCGACCCGTCAGGCCTGGTCAAGGGCTGGGCGGTCGGCAGGGCGGCCGAGATCCTCAGCTCCGCGGGCGCGCGGAACTTCTCGATCAACGCGGGCGGCGACGTCGTCCTGCGCGGCCGCCCGGCGCCGGACCAGCTCTGGCGCGTGGGGATCCAGCATCCGCTCCAGCGCGACAAGGTCGCGGCGGTCGTGGCCGGCGAGGACTTCGCGATCGCGACGTCGGGCGAGTACGAGCGCGGCGCGCACGTGATCGACCCGCACACCGGCCGCCCGCCGGAGGGGTTGCTCTCGGCGACGATCGTCGGCCCCGACCTCGCCACCGCCGACGCCTACGCGACCGCGGCGTTCGCGATGGGCGAGGCGGGTCCCCGCTGGGCCGCCACCCTCGCCGGCTACGAGACGCTCTGCATCACGACTGGCGAAGTGGTGCTGACCACCCCCGGGTTCGCCCTGTACCGCGCCTCCTAGCGCTGCTTGACAGCGCTGATGGGCGGGAGTACATTCGCGCCGAACTGTATTCGACATTGTCGAATACACATCAGTTGAGAGGAGAGGTCATCTCATGCAGGAGCACTCCCTGCCGCAGCGCACCCTCGCGGAGACGCTGGGCACCGCCCTGCTCGTCCTGGTCGGCCCCGGCTCCGTCGTGGCCACGCTGGTCCTGGCGGGCAAGTCCACGCCGGCTGTCACGGGTGCCGATCTGCTCGGCATCTCGTTCGCCTTCGGCCTGATCATCACCGCGCTGGTGTACGCCATCGGCAAGGTCTCGGGCTGTCACATCAACCCCGCCGTCACCTTCGGGCTGGCGGCGACCAAGCGCTTCCCCTGGCGCGAAGTACCCGCCTACTGGGCGGCGCAGGTCGTCGGCGCGGTCCTGGGCGGCCTCGGCATCTGGGCCGTCTACTCGCACACCGGCATCGACGTCGGCATGGGCCAGACGTCGTTCAACCAGAGCACCACGACCTGGGCCTCGGCGATCTTCGCCGAGGGCATCGGCACGTTCATGCTCATGTACGCGATCCTCGGGATCGTCGACACGCGCTCGCCCGGCGACTTCGCCGGCGTCGTGATCGGCGGCGTCGTGGTCGCGATCATCATGGTCATCGGCCCGATCACGGGCGCCTCGCTGAACCCGGCCCGCGCGTTCGGGCCCGAGCTGGTCTCGGCGATCGGCAGCGGTGCGACGCACTGGAACCAGCTCATCCCGGTGTATGTCCTGCCGGGTCTCGCAGGTTCCGCCCTCGCCGCATTCGCCTACGACTTCATGACCACGCCGCGCATCGTCGAGCGGCCGATCCGTGAAGCCGTCACCCACCCGGACAGCCCCACCCCTGTCGCTCACTGAGAGGATCAGCATGGCCACTGCAACAGCAACGATGAAGAAGTTCCTCAACGATCCCGCCGCTCTGGTGCGCGAGTCGCTCGCAGGCCTGGCGGCGGCGCACGGCGACATCCTGACCTACGACGCCGACGCGCAGATCGTCGTCCGCAGGGACGCGCCGGTGCAGGGCAAGGTCGCGCTGGTCTCGGGCGGGGGCTCGGGGCACGAGCCGATGCACGGGGGCTTCGTCGGGCGCGGCATGCTCGACGCCGCCTGTCCGGGGGAGGTGTTCACCTCGCCCGTGCCCGACCAGATGCTCGCCGCGACCAAGGCGGTCGACGGCGGCGCGGGCGTCGTGCACATCGTCAAGAACTACACGGGCGACGTCATGAACTTCAAGCTCGCGGCCGAGGACGCCGCGGACGAGGGGATCGGCATCGAGTCCGTGCTGGTCGACGACGACGTCGCCGTGCAGGACTCGCTCTACACCGCGGGCCGCCGCGGCGTCGGGGCGACGGTGCTGCTCGAGAAGCTCGCGGGCGCGGCGGCCGACCGCGGCGACGACCTCGCCGGCGTCGCGGGGGTCGCAAGGCACGTCACCGAGCGCGCGCGGTCCTTCGGCGTGGCGCTCTCGTCGTGCACGCCACCGGCCGCCGGAAAGCCGATCTTCGACCTGCCCGACGGCGAGATCGAGCTCGGCATCGGGATCCATGGCGAGCCGGGCCGGCGCCGCGAGGCGCTGGGCAGCGCGCACGAGGTCGCCGAGGTGATGCTCGAGGCTGTGCTGGGCGACCTCAAGCCCGCCGAGGGCGCGCGCGTCCTGCCGTTCGTGAACGGCATGGGCGGCACGCCGCAGATCGAGCTCTACCTCCTCTACAACGAGTTCGACAAGCTCCTGCGCGCAGCGGGCGTCGAGCCGGTGCGCTGCCTGGTCGGCAGCTACATCACGTCGCTGGAGATGGCCGGCGCGTCGCTGACGCTGCTGGAGCTCGACGACGAGCTCGTGCAGCTGTGGGATGCTCCGGTGCACACCGCCGCGC
>JAWVFZ010000387.1:0-4296 GCA_033855555.1 Solirubrobacteraceae bacterium | reverse complement strand
GGGAAGCTAGCCGGGCCAGCAGCTCCGGGGCCAGCTGCCCGGCGTAGACCGGTTCAGCCGCGCCGGTGAGGTCGATGTGCAGGTCCTCCCCGACCTCGACCTCGAGCTCGCCGCCGTCCAGCACGACGGTGACCGGCGAGTCGCCGCCGCGCAGCACGTGGGCGACGGCCGCGCCGCAGGCGCCGGTGCCCGAAGCCTCGGTCTCCCCCACACCGCGCTCGAAGATCCGCGCGAGGATGCGGTCGCCCGCGAGCTCGGTCCAGAACGACACGTTCGTGCGATTAGGGAACCGCGCGTCGTTTTCGATGAGCGGGCCGACCTCGCCGAGGCTGATGCTCGCAAGCTGCTCCTGCGAGTCCACCCGGATCGAGCACTGCGGGTTCCCGACGCCCACCTGCTGATAGCCGTAGCCGGCGATCTCGCCCCTCCCCTCGTCGCGCGCGCGGCCCATGTCGACGCGGCACGTCGTCTCCGACAGGATCGTCGGCCGGATCTCCCCCGCGGCGGTGTGAACGGAGAACTGGCGCTGGTCGGTCCAGCCGGCGCGGCGCAGGTAGAGCACCGCCTCGCGCGCGCCGTTGCCCGACAGCTCGGCCTCGGAGCCATCCGGGTTGAAGATCCGCAGGCGCGCCGCGAACCCGGGGTCTTCCGTACGCGAGAGGTGAAGCACCCCGTCGGCGCCGATGCCGGTGTGCGGCGCGCACAGCGCGATGACGCGCGCGGGCGTGAGCTCGAACGGCAGCTGCTCGTCCTCGACGATCACGTAGTCGTTGCCCAGTGCCTGCCACTTCTCGAAGCGCATCGCTGCTATCCCACCAGTTCGCGCGCGACATCGTCCGGCTCGCGCCCGGTCACATCCACCAGCTCGGCTCCCGGCAGCTTGCGCATCCACGTCAGCTGGCGCTTGGCGTAGTTGCGCGTGTGGCGCTTCATCGCGTCTACGTCGCCGGCGAGCAGCTCGTCGAAGCCGAGCGCCTGGCGCGCGCTGGGCGACGCTCCGGCTGCATGGGCGGCGCGCACCTCCTCCACCGCGCCGGCGGCGACCATCTCATCGACGCGTGCGTCGATCCGGCCATAGAGCGCCTCGCGTTCCATCACGAGGCCGACGAGCCGCGTCGGGTGGCGCGTCGCCGCCGTCCAGAGCTGGTTCTCCGCCGGCGGCGGCTCCAGCGCGCCGATCTCGTCGAGCTCAAGCGCGCGCACGATGCGCTGCCGGTCGGTCGGCTGGATGCGCTCGGCGGCCCACGGCGCGCGCCGCGCGAGCTCCGCGTGCAGCGCCTCTGCGCCGTGCTCGGCGACCTCGGCCTCGAGGCGCGCGCGCAGCTCCGGCGGCGCCGGCGGGCGCAGGTCCAGGTCCGCGAGCGCCGCGCGCAGGTAGAGGCCGGTCCCGCCCACGACGATCGGCATGGCGCCTTCCGCGACGAGTCCGTCGATCTCGACGTGCGCGAGGCGTGCGAACTCGCCCGCGCTGCAGCGCGCGTCCACCGGCAGGAACCCGAGCAACCGATGCTCGAGCCGCCGCCGTTCGGCCGCCGTCGCGGCGCCGGTGAGGATCTCGAGGCCTGCGTACAGCTGCAGCGCGTCGGCCGAGACCGCCACGGGCCGCAGCCCGCGGACGCGGAGCCGTTCGGCCACCGCGATCGCGACAGCGGTCTTCCCCACGCCCGTCGGGCCGAACAGCGCGAGCACGCCGCGCTCTGGCACAGGTGGGCCGGCATGGGGCTCATGAGCGGCCATGGGCGCGGAGTATCGTCCGGACGATGGGCGTGCGCATCGGCTGCGGCCTCTCGACCGACCCGGACCCGCGGTCCGGCGCGATCGAAGCGGCGCAGCGGGCGCGCGCCACGCTCGAGGGCCGGCGCTGCGATCTGGTGCTCGTCTTTGCCTCGGGGCACCACCTCGCCTCGCCCGAGTCGACGCTCGAAGGCGTCGACGAGGCGCTCGCCCCACCGCTGTTGGTCGGCTGCGGCGCCGGGGGTGTTCTCGGCGGCGGGCGCGAGATCGAGGACGGGACGGCCGTGGCGGTGTGGGCTGCCGCGCTGGGCGAAGGTCACGCCGAGGCCTTCCATGCCGAGGCCGTCGAGGGCCCGGAGGGACCGGCCGTCATCGGAATGCCGCCAGGCGATCCGGGAGCGGTCGTGCTGCTCCCCGATCCGTATTCGTTTCCCGCCGACGCCGTCGTGGCCGAGCTCGGCGACGTCCCTGTGCTGGGCGGCATCTCCAGTGCCCGCACGCTCGATGGCGGCGCCGCGCTGTTCTTCGGCGACGAGGTCAAGTCCGAAGGCGCGGTCGGCGTCTCCTTCGAAGGCGTCGAGATCCGCGCGGCGGTCTCGCAAGGCGCCAAGCCGCTGGGCCCCGAGATGACCATCACCGCCGCCGAGGGCCACATGATTCACGAGCTCGCAGGGCGCCCCGCGCTCACCGCCCTCCGTGATGCCGTCGCCGGTCTGCCCGAGAGCCAGCGCGAGCAGGTGGCCGAGGGACTGCTGCTGGGCCTCGTCGTGGACTCCGGCAAGCCGGAGTTCGAGCGCGGTGACTTCCTGGTGCGCGCGCTGCTCGGCGCCGATCCTGACACGGGCGCCATCGCCGTCGGCGCCCACGTGGAGGGCGGCCAGGTCGTGCGCCTGCACGTCCGCGACGCAGGCAGCGCCGACAGCGACCTGCGCGACGTGCTGACGCGCGAGCGGCGAAGCATGCGCGGCGGCGCCCCGGCCGGCGCGCTGATGTTCACCTGCAACGGCCGCGGCCGCGCGATGTTCGGCGAGGCCGACCACGACGCGCTCGCCGCGGACGCGGCGCTGGCGGGTGCTCCCGTCGCGGGATTCTTCGCCGCGGGAGAGATCGGTCCCGTCGGCGGTCGGGCCCACCTGCATGGTTTCACGGCCACGCTGGCAGTATTCGGCCCGTGAACAAGCATCTAGCCGGCCGAACAGCCCTCCTGACAGGCGCCACCGGAGGCATCGGGCACGCGATTGCGCGTGCCCTGCACCGCCGCGGCGTCCAGCTCGTCCTGACCGGACGACGCGTGGACGTCCTCGAGCCGCTCGCCCAGGAGCTCGGGGCGCGCTCCCTCGCCGTCGATCTCGAACAGCCCGAGGAGGTCGAGCGGCTGCTGGCTGAGGTGGGACATCTGGACCTGCTCGTCGCCAACGCCGCGGTGCCCGCCTCCGGGCCGTTGCTGGAGTACACGGACGAGCAGATCGACCGCGCGCTGAACGTCAACCTGCGCGCCCCCATGATCCTGGCGCGCCACCTCACCGAGCCGATGATCGCCCAGGAATGGGGGCACCTCGTCTTCGTCTCCTCGCTTGCCGGCAAGGCCGCGACGCCGGGATCGAGCATCTACAGCGCGACGAAGTTCGGACTGCGCGGATTCGGCCAGGGCCTGCGCGGCGACCTGCAGGGCACGGGCGTCGGCGTGAGCGTGGTCTTCCCCGGCTTCATCCGCGACGCCGGCATGTTCGCCGAGTCCGGCGTCCAGCTACCGGGCTACGTCGGGACCAGCACGCCGGAGGATGTCGGCAACGCCGTCGTCGTCGCGATCGAGCATGACCGCGGCGAGCTCGACGTCGCACCCCTGGGCATCAAGCTCGGTGTGCGGTTCTCGACGATCGCACCCGCGGTCGCGTCGAGGATCCAGCGTCGGCTCGGCTCCGACAAGATCGCGGCCGACCTCGGCGACGGCCAAGCCGACAAGCGCTAGCGCCGGAGGGCGTCAGTTCTCGCCCGCCGCGACGACCTGCTCGCTGCGCGCCTGCGGGGCGATTGCGGCGAGGACCTCGGTGGCGAGCTTCGGGCCGTCGCTCGCGCGCTCGGGCGTCACCTGGATGCGGACGACGACCTCGTCGCCGTCGAGCTCCTCCAGCAGGATCCGCGGGCGGTCGCGCATCGGCGTCTCGACGCGATCCTCGAGCAGTTGCTGGACCTGGCTCGGCGCGACGTCGGCGGGCAGGCGTGCGCGCAGGTCCACGCCCTGGGGCTCGCGCAACGGCACGACCGCCACCGCCAGCACGGCGCTATTGGGAACCATGATCGAGTCCTCGCCGCTGGCAAAGGTCGTATACAGCAGCCCCAGCGAGCTGACGACGCCCTCGATCTGGCCCGCCAGCGGGCCGCCCTGGAGGCGCACCCGATCCCCGACCCGGAACGGTCGCGCACTCAGCAGCACCGTGCCGGCGATCAGGTTGCCGAGCGTCTGCTGCGCGGCAAGACCGACGATCACCGCGGTGAACGCGCCGCCCACCGCAAGCGTGCGCGGATCGAGCCCGACCACGCGCAGCGCAATCACGAACACGA
>JAWVFZ010000386.1:0-15356 GCA_033855555.1 Solirubrobacteraceae bacterium | reverse complement strand
TGGCCGGGGACCGGCAGCACCGCCACGCCATACCAAGCATGCACGCAGGCGTCGACAGGCGCGCGCTGCCCGAACGCGAGCGCCCTGAGCGCCCTGATCGCCTCCCCCGACGCCACCGGTGCCACCTGGCAGACCGTCATCCGTGACGACGGCGTCAATGGGTCGCCGAACTTCTACTCCGACGCCACGACGCTGACGCAGCCTGCGTACGACGCGAACGGCGACGGCAAGGTCTGGATCCGCGCGACGTCCACTACCCGCGGGAAGACGCGCACGATGGTCACGCTCGTGCGCGTCGAGGAGCAGTCCGAGGACATCCCCCATGCCGCGGTGATCGCCAACCGCCTGTACAACAGCAACAACGGCAACAAGCCGATCGTCGACATGTCCCACAGCACGGGCGCCAACGGCTTCGTCGGCGTGCGCTGCACCCCGGTGCAGGGGGAGTCCAACACCAACCCGTGCCTCGCCCAGCCGTACAAATCGGGCACATGGCCGACGTCGCTGGTCCAGGCGCAGCTGTCCCCGTACGACGGCCATATCCAGCTCAACTACCCCGTCGCGCCGGCCGTCACGGCCGCGGCGCGGGCGCGGCTGAAGGCCCGTGCGATCGCCGACGGCACGTACTTCGCCACCTGCCCCGCGACGATCCCGAGCCGCGAGGTGGTCTGGGTCGAGACAGGGAACTGCCAGGTCCAGGGCACCCAGGTCAACTCGCCGACCGCGCCGGGCATGCTGATTGTGAACAGCGGGACCGTCGAGGTGCTCGCAAATGCCGATTTCTACGGCGTCATCTACGCCGTGAACAGCCAGAACTCCAGCGGCACCGTCATCACGGTGCACGCGAACGGCGTGGTGCACGGCGGGGTCATCATCGATGGGCCGGGTGGCATGGAAGTCGGCTCCAACAAAGCCAACATCATCTTCGACGACACCGCTTACAACGCCGTCAAGACCTACGGCACGGCCGGCATGATCCAGAACACCTGGCGCGAGATCAAGAACTGACGGCAGCCAAGCCGTCCGGTCCGGTACCGATAGTCCCAGCATGGTCGCGGCCATCGTGCTCGCCGCCCTGGGCGGCCTCGTCATCGGATCGTTCCTGAACGTGGTCGCCTACCGGCTTCCCCGCAAGGAGTCGCTCGCGCACCCGCCGTCGCGCTGCCCGTCATGCGGCGCGCCGGTCAAGCCCTACGACAACGTGCCGGTGCTGTCGTGGCTGCTGCTGCGCGGACGCTGCCGCGCCTGTGGGGCGGCGATCAGCGCGCGCTACCCGGTCGTCGAGGCGCTGACGGGCGCGCTCTATGCGCTTGTGGTCGTCGCCCGCTGGGACGACGCATCCGGGATCGCGCTCGGCATCGTCCTCGTGACGGTGCTCGTCCCGGTCGCCATCATCGACTTCGAATACCGGATCATCCCGAACCGGATCACCGCTCCCGCGGCGGTCGTCGCGCTGGTCATCGGCGTGGCACTCGACCAGGACTTCGTCGCGGAGCAGCTCATCGCGGGGGCGGCAGCGGGCGGCTTCTTCCTGCTCGCCGCGCTCGCGTATCCGCGCGGGATGGGCATGGGCGACGTCAAGCTCGCCGGCGTCATGGGCCTGTACCTGGGCCGCGGTGTCGGCCTGGCGGTGCTCGTCGGCTTGGTCGCCGGAGTGCTCGTGGGCGCCATCATCATGGCCCGCCTCGGCGCCAAGGCGGGCCGCAAGACCGCGGTCCCGTTCGGTCCGTTCCTCGCGCTCGGCGGCCTGATCGCCATCTTCGCGGGCGACGCCGTCGCCGACGCCTACGTGGATCACTTCTAGCGCCGACGCGGCGAATTTGCTCAAACCTCCTCGCGGGACTCAAGTTTCCGAGGGCTGTGGACGAAAGAACGAGCAGAGCGACACGCCTTCAGGCAGGTGGCATACGCCGCCGATCCGACAGGCGATCCGAACTCCGCACGAATCGTTCTCCACCCAATGGCAAAGCGCGCAAACAAGCCCATCGTGGGCCTGGACATCGACCCGAGCGCCATTACGGCCGCCGAGGTCTCCGTCAACGGCTCCGTCTCGATCGATCGGGCGGCGTTCGTGCCGCTCGAGGCCGGGATCGTCCGCGACGGCGAGGTCACCGACGTGGAAGGCCTGGCCGAGGCGCTCCGCCTCATGTACCGCGAGAACAAGGGGCTTGGCAAGCGCGTCCGGATCGGCGTCGCGAACGCCAAGATCGTCGTGCGCGTCCTGGAGCTTCCGCCGATCGCCAACCGCAAGGAGCTCGAGACGGCCGTGCGCTTCCAGGCGCAGGACCAGATCCCGATGCCGCTGGACTCCGCGGTCCTCGACTACCAGGCGCTCGATGTCGTCGACCACGGGGCCGGTCCCCGGCAGCGCGTGCTCCTCGTCGCAGCCCGCCGCGACATGGTCGAGCGTGTGCTCGCCTCCGCCCGCGCCGCAGGCCTCCGGCCCGAGGGGATCGACCTCGCCGCCTTCGGAATGATCCGCGCCCTTCACCAGCCGGGCCCCGACGAGCCCGTGATGTACCTGTCGGTGGGCGGGCTGACCAACCTCGCCGTCGCGGTCGGCACGCGCTGCCTCTTCACCCGTGTCGTCGGTGGTGGGAGCGAGGCGCTGGCCGTCGAGCTCGCCGAGCGCCGGGCTCTGACGCTGGAGCACTCCCGCGCGTGGCTCGAGCACGTGGGGCTGACTGCCCCCGTGCAGGCGATCTCCGGCGACGAGGAGATCGTCAGCGACGCCCGCTCTGTCCTGCAGGACGGCGTGCGCCGGATCGCGGTCGAGGCGCGCAACTCACTGGACTTCCATGCCGCGCAGGAGGCGCAGGCGCACGTCGGCCGCGTCGTGCTCACCGGCAGCGCTCTCGCCATCCCTGGTTTCGCCGAAGCGCTCGGCGCCGAACTGGGCCTCCCGGTCGAGTCGGGCAGCCTCGACGGCGCCCCGGCCGGCATCGAGCCGGGCCGGCTGAGCGTTGCTGCCGGCCTCGCGATCGCCGAGGGGCCGCACGCATGAAGGCCGTCAATCTGATCCCGGCCGAGGAGCGCCGCAGCGGAGCCGCCGGCGGCCGCTCCGGCAACGCCGCCTACGGCGTGCTTGGTGCCCTCGCGGTGCTCGTGCTGATGGTGGCCGCCTACACGACGACCGGCAAGACCGTCTCCGAGCGGCGAGCCAAGCTGGACAGCGTCGAGGCGCAGGCGGTTGCTGCCGAGGCCCAGGCCTCCAGCCTCGCCGCGTATTCAACCTTCTCGGACCTGCGCAAGAAGCGCACGGAGACCGTGGCGTCGATCGCGCGCAGCCGCTTCGACTGGGCGCACGTGATGCACGAGGTCGCGCGTGTCATTCCGAGCGACACACACCTGACAAGCCTTTCGGGCACGGTCTCGCCGACGGCATCCGCAGCCACCGGAGGTGGCGGCGCCATGGCGCTGCGCGGCGCCAACCCGGGTCCCGCCGTCGAGCTCCTCGGCTGCGCCAACGGTCATTCCAACGTCTCGCGCATGATGAGCCGCCTGCGGCTGATCGACGGCGTGCAGCACGTCACGCTCGCCGACTCAACGAAGAGCGACACCACAGGCGCCACGACCGGCGGCAGCAGCGGCGAATGCCGCTACAACGCCTCCATCGCGCGCTTCGACGTGCTGATCGTGTTCGCCGCACCGCCCGCGATCGCCGCTCCGGCGGCTCCTGCTGCGACCGGAACGGCGGCGCCGGCCTCCCAGACCACCGCACCCCCGACCGGGAGCACACCGTGACCGGACGTGACCGTATCGCCGCCATCGTGGTCGGCTGCGTCGTTGTGCTGGCGGCGTTCTGGTTCCTGGCGCTGTCGCCCAAGCGCAAGGACGCCCAGGCGCTCGGCGACAAGATCACCACCGCCCAGCAGCGCCTCGCTGCCGCGCGGACAACAAGCGCGGCGGCCGCTGCCGCTCGCGATCGATACGACGCCGACTACGCCGCCGTGGCCAAGCTCGGCAAGGCCGTCCCGGCCGACGACGATGTCGCATCGCTGCTGTACCAGATCGACGCCGCCGCCCGCGGGTCACGCATCGACTTTCGCTCCATGAGCCTCGACTCCAGCGGCGCGCCCGCGCCTGCCGCCGCGCCGCCCCCTGCCCAGGTCGCCGCGACAGCGCAGGCCTCCGGTTCGTCGTCCCCGCCCGCGGGCGGCTCGACCACGACGCCCGCACCCACGCCGCCTGCGACCGGCGTCCCGGCCACCCAGTCGGCGGCCGCCGGCCTGCCTCCGGGATCCAGCGTGGGCTCGGCGGGCTTCCCGACGATGCCGTTCTCATTCGTCTTCGACGGCAGCTTCTTCGACATGGAGCACTTCTTCAGCGGCGTGCAGAAGTTCGCCACGCTCAAGGGCGGCAGCCTTGCGGTGCGGGGCCGGCTGCTGACCGTCGACTCGTTCTCGCTGACTGCCTCGAGCCACGGGTTCCCCGAGGTCAAGGCCTCGATCCACGCGACCGCCTACCTGGTCCCGCAGGACGAGGGCCTGACCGGCGGCGCGACGCCGCAAGGTCCCTCGGCGACGCCTGCCGCCACCGGGGCCGCGCCGGCCTCGTCGCCCACCGCGCCTGCTACAGCCACGTCAATCACCGGAGGGGCGCGATGAGCGCGGTCCGCTCGATCATCAGCGACCTCGTCGACCGTCGCCTGTGGCCGGTGGCCCTGGCGCTGGTCGCCGCGCTCGTCGCGGTACCGGTGCTCCTGGGCGGATCAAGCGCCCCGGCGCCCGCGCCGGCCGCCCCGATCGCGAACGCCGCAGCCGCGGGTGGCACCGCCCAGGCGGCGATCTCGGTCAGCACCCCGGAGACCGGTCGCAAGGATCGCCCCGGGCCCGTTCGCAACCCGTTCGTGCAGCACCAGGTCAAGTCGCCCAGCAGCACCTCAGGCGCGCCGGCGACGGGTGCCACCGCGCCCCCCACGGGCGGCGCCCCGCCGTCGCTTGGCGGCGGCACGCCAACCGTCATCCCGCCGACGGGGCCCAGCGCCCCCGCTGCCCCGACTCCGCCACCGGTCAAGGACGTCTGGCGCGTCAACCTGCGCTTCGGAGAGGCCGGCAACCAGAGCGTCCATCACAATGTCCTGCGCCTGACGCCGCTGCCATCGGCCACGGATCCGTTCTTCGTGTTCATGGGCGTGCTCGCCGATGGCAAGACCGCGGTCTTCCTGGTGTCCTCGGACGCCACCGCGACCGGCGATGGCAAGTGCAAGCCCAGCAAGACCCAGTGCGACACCGTTGAGATGCGCGTCGGGGACACCGAGTTCTTCGACGTCGCCCAAGGCAACGCGGGCGTGGTCCAGTACGAGCTCGACCTGCTCAAGGTCGCCCACTCCAAGGCGAGCGCCACGGCCGCGGCGAAGGCGGCGCGCCAGGTGTCGAGCGACGGGCAGGCCGTGGTCAGCGAGCTCAAGGCCGAAGGCGACAAGAGCATGGACCGCTACATCTATTCCTACAGCCGTGGCGTGCTCGTTCGCCGCTATGTGTCGCGGGCGACGGCCAGCGCCAGCGCCATCTCGAGCAACATCGGGCCGAGCGCAGCCCACAGCTCCCTTGTCACCGCCCCGACCTGGGGCGGCTGAGCCGCAGCCACGAGGCTGCCGTCAATAGGGTGTGGGGCGCATGGCGCCCCTCCGTCTCATCACCTCCGGCGAGTCCCACGGCCCCGGACTCACGTGCATCGTCGAAGGCCTGCCGGCCGGCCTTCAGCTCGACCGCGAGGCGATCGGCCGGGACATGGCGCGACGCCAGCTCGGCCACGGTCGCGGGGGACGCATGAAGATCGAGCGCGACAGCGCCGAGATCACGGGTGGTGTGCGCCACGGGCGCACGCTGGGCTCGCCGATCGCCCTCCAGGTCGCCAATCGCGACTACGCCAACTGGGAGGAGCGGATGAACCCGTGGCCCGTCGAGGCCGACGTGCCCGAGGTGCATCTCCCGCGCCCGGGCCACGCCGACCTCGTGGGCACCCAGAAGTTCGGCCTCACCGACGTACGCAACGTGCTCGAGCGCGCAAGCGCGCGAGAGACCGCGGCGCGCGTCGCAGGTGGCGCGCTCGCCAAGGAGTTCCTGCGGATGCTCGGCGTGCAGGTGCTCAGCCACGTCGTCCAGATCGGCGACGTGCACGCGCCTGTGCGCGCGGATCTGACGGCAGCCGACTTCGAGGGCGTGGACGAGGACCCGGTCCGCTGCCTCGACGCGCAGGCCAGCAGCGCGATGGTCGGCCACATCAACGCGCAGCGCAAGGCCAACGAGTCCATCGGCGGTGTGTTCGAGGTGATTGCCTTCGGGCTGGTGCCCGGCCTCGGCTCGCACGTCAGCTGGGAGGAGCGCCTCGACGGCGTCCTCGCCGGCGCGATCTGCTCGATCCAGGCCGTGAAAGGGGTCTCGCTGGGCGACGCGTTCGGCGTCGCCGGATTGCCTGGCTCCGAGGCCCACGACGAGATCTTCTGGTCCGAGGAGCGCGGCTACTTTCGCGAGACCAATCGCGCCGGCGGCCTGGAGGGCGGGATGACCACGGGCCTGCCGCTGGTGGTCCGCGGCGCGATGAAGCCGCTGCCGACGCTGACGCAGCCGCTGCGCTCCGTCGACATCGCCACCAAGGAGCCGACGCAGGCGCTGCGCGAGCGCACCGACTCCTGCACCGTGCCCGCCGCCGGGGTGGTGGGCGAGGCGATGGTGGCGTTCGTGCTGGCCGATGCGTACCGGCGCAAGTTCGGGGGCGACCACATCGACGACGCCGTCGCGGCCTTGCGCGCCTACGAGGAGCGGATCGGCTTCATCCGGTCGTGAGCCTCGTCCTGATCGGCTTCATGGGGGCGGGGAAGTCGACCGCCGCCCGTCGCCTGGCCGGTGCGCTGGGCGTGGAGGCCGCCGACTCCGATCGCGTGCTCGAGGACGAGCTCGGCTGCTCGATCGAGGCGTTCTTCGACCGCGAGGGCGAGGCCGCGTTCCGCGAGCGCGAGGAGCGGGTGGTGCTGGAGCTGCTGGACCGCGACGTGCCGGTGCTCGCGGTGGGCGGTGGCGCAGTCCTCAGCGAGCGCGTGCGCGCCGCGCTGCGCGCCCACACCGTCGCGCTGCTGGAGATCGATGTCGAGACGGCCTGGGAGCGTGCCGCCGGGCGCGGACGCCCCCTTGCCCGCGACCGCGACGCCTTCGCCGAGCGCCACGCCGAGCGGCTGGCGATCTATGAAGGGATCGCCGACGCCTTCGTTCCGCACGGCGCCGCGATCGCAGAGGTTGCCGGCGCGGTCGGAGCCATGGAGCCGGGCACGCGGCTCGTCTGGGCGCGCTCGGCTTCAGGCTCGTATCCAGTGTGGTTCGGCGAGCATGTATGGCCGCGCCCCGGGCGCTGCTTCGTGCTCACCGACGAGAGCGTCGCGCGGCTCTACGCCCACCGCATGCCGGATGTCGGCCTGGCGATCGCGCCGGGCGAGGCGTCGAAGAGCCTGGCGACCGCGCAGGTCGTATGGGAGGCGCTGGCCGCCGCGGGGCATACGCGCGCCGACACCTTGCTGGCCGTCGGCGGCGGGGTGGTGGGGGACCTCGGCGGCTTCTGTGCGGCCACCTACCAGCGCGGGATGCCGGTCGTGCACGTCCCGACCACAGTCGTGGCCCAGGTCGACTCCGCCTACGGCGGCAAGACGGGCGTCGACCTGCCGCAGGCCAAGAACTACGTCGGGGCCTACCACCAGCCTGCCGCGGTGCATGTCGTGCCATCGACGCTCGAGAGCCTTCCCGCGCGCGAACGCGCGGCTGGCTACGCCGAGGTCGTCAAGACGGCGCTCATCGCCGGCGGCGCGTTGTGGGACAGCGTTCTGGCCGGCGCGCGCGACGATCCGGACACGGTGCTCGCATGCGCGCGCACGAAGCTGCGCATCGTGGCCGCCGACGAGCGCGACGCCGGCCTGCGCCAGGTGCTGAACCTCGGCCACACGGTCGCTCACGCGCTCGAGACCGTCACCGGCTACACGCGCCTGCTGCACGGCGAGGCGGTCGCGCTCGGGCTCCTCGCCGCGCTGCGGCTCAGTGGCCAGGACGCCCTGCGTGGCGAGGTTGCGGAGCTGCTGGCCGGCGCCGGGCTGACCCTCGCCGTGGGTGGGGTCGACCCGGTCGCGGTCGCGCGGGCGACGCGGATGGACAAGAAGCGCGTGGGCGAACGGGTCCCGTTCGTGCTGGTCGAGGCGCCGGGGGCGGTCACGCCCGGACACGCGGTCGAGGACCGGGACCTCCTGCTCGCCGTGCAAGAGTTGGTCGCTTGAGCGCGCGCAACCGCATCGAGATCATGCACGGCGTGAACCTTGACCAACTCGGCCGGCGCCCTGCCGCGCACTACGGGGACCTCACGTTCGAGCAGCTGCAGTTCCGCATCGAGGAGTACGGCGCCGACCTGGACATGTCGCTGCGGTTCTTCGACACCAACGCAGAGCACGAGTTCGTCGAGCAGCTGCACCGCCTCGACGGGATCGCGGACGGGATCGTGCTGAACCCCGGGGCCTGGACGCACTACTCCTTGGCGATCCGCGACGCGCTGGAGATCGCCGCGCTGCCGGCGGTCGAGGTCCATCTCTCCGATGTCAACGCGCGTGAGGAGTTTCGCCGCACGTCCGTGATCCGGGATCTGTGCATCGCGACGGTCAGCGGCCAGGGTCCCGACGGCTACCGCGACGCGCTCGCGCGGCTCAAGCAGGAGCTCGGCGCGTGAGCCGCGCCGAGACGCTCGCCGGCGCGGTGGCCGATCGCGATCTCGACGCGCTGCTCGTGACGGACCTCGTCAACGTCCGCTACCTCACTGGCTACACGGGCTCCAACGGGCTCGCGATCGTGGGCCGCGGCGTGCGCCGGTTCCTCACCGACTTCCGCTACGCCGCGCAGGTGGAGCGCGAAGTTCCGGACGAGTGGAGGCGCGCGATGGCCGCACAGGAGCTGCTGGCCGCGGTCCCCGAGCACCTGCCCGACCAAACCGCGCGCCTGGGCTTCGACGACGCACACCTGTCCGTCCGGGCGCACGCCAAGCTCGCGGAATCGCTTGCAGGACGCGCGGAGTTGGTGCCTGCGGGCGGGATGGTCGAGGCGCTGCGCGCCGTGAAGGACGACCTCGAGGTCGCTCGCATCCGCGCGGCCGCCCAGCTCGCCGACGAGGCGCTGGACGAGGTGCTCGAGCACGGCCTGGCCGGGCGCACCGAGCGCGACGTCGCGTTCGCGCTGGAGATGGCGATGCGGCGCCGCGGCGCCGATGGCGTCTCCTTCGAGCCGATCGTCGCGTCTGCCGAGCGCGGGGCGCTGCCGCACGCGGTGCCGCGCGACGTGCAGATCCCGCGCGATGTCCTCGTGACGATCGACTGGGGAGCCACGCACGAGGGCTACTGCTCGGACTGCACACGGACCTTCGCCACCGGAGACGCGATCGGCGACGAGGCGCGCGATCTCTACGAGCTCGTTCTGCGCGCACAGGAGGCCGCACTGGCGGCGGTCCGGCCGGGCCCGACGGGCAAGGAGGTCGACGCCGTCGCGCGCGACATCATCGACGCCGCCGGGCACGCCGAGCATTTCGGGCATGGCCTCGGCCACGGGGTCGGGCTGGCGGTCCACGAGGGACCGCGCCTGTCGCGCATGGCGGCGGATGTCGCGCTGGAGACCGGGAACGTCGTGACGGTCGAGCCGGGTGTCTACCTGCCGGGCAACATGGGCGTGCGCATCGAGGACCTCGTCGTCGTGTCACGCGACGGCCACGATGTGCTGTCGTCGCTGCCCAAGGCGCTGCAGGTCGTGGGGTGAACCACCTGACGAGCGTCACGACGAGCGACGGCCGCGTGTTGGAGGTCTCCGTCTCGGGCTCCGAAGACGGGATTCCGCTCATCTGTCACCACGGCACGCCCGGCGCCGCGCTTGCGTGGGAGCCGTTCGTCGCCGAGGCGCGGCAGCGTGGCATGCGCCACGTCGAGTACTCGCGACCCGGATACGGCGCGTCCGATCGCCAGGAGGGCCGCGCCGTCGCCGACTGCGCCGCCGACGTGACGGCGATCCTCGAGGCGCTGGACGCGCCCCGCTTCTACACCTACGGCTGGTCGGGCGGAGGGCCGCACGCGCTCGCCTGCGCGGCGCTGCTGGGTGAGCGCGTCATCAAGGCGGCGTCGATTGCGAGCATCGCGCCCTGGGAGTCCGAAGGCCTCGAGTGGCTCGTCGGCATGGGGCAGGAGAACCTGGCCGAGTTCGGCGCGGCGCTCGCCGGGGCGGATGCGCTGCGAATGTTCCTGGAGGGCGAGAGCGCCGGCCTGGCGCAATTGTCCGGCGGTGCCATCGCGGCAGCGCTCGGAGATCTCGTTTGCGAGGCGGACCGGCGCGTGCTCGCCGGGCCCTTCGCCGACCAGCTCGTCGGCCTCATCAAGGCAGGTCTCGCCCCCGGCATCTGGGGCTGGTTCGACGACGACATGGCGTTCGTGCGGGACTGGGGCTTCGACCCGGGCTCGATCGCCACGCCCGTGACGGTCTGGCACGGGACGGACGATCGCTTCGTTCCGGTCAGCCACGGCGAGTGGCTCGCGCGGGGGATCCCCGGTTCGAGCGCGGAGCTGCACGAGGGGGAGGGTCACCTCTCGATCGCGCTCGCGGACTACGGCTCGATTCTCGACGACCTCTGCGCGGTCAGCCGCAGCTAGCCGCGGGCGAGGTGGGTCTTCAGGAACGCGATCGTGCGGGCCATGGCGTCGGCGGCGTACTGCTGGCCGTGGCGTGCGCCGCGGAGAATGATCGCCTTCGCCTCGACATGCGCGCCCTGTAGCGCCCGGGCCATCGCCGTCGCCTGACCCGGCGGCGTCGATTCGGCGCGCGAGCCGAACATCAGCATCGGCGTGTCGCCGCTGCTGACATGGTCGATGGGGGAGGCCAGCGCCCATGTCTGCGGGCACGTCGCCAAATCGCAGCCGAGGTAGCTCGCCACGTTGATCGCACCCGCGCGGTCCAGGTGCTCGAGGTCGAGCTGCCCCGACCAGGTCACCGCGGCGGCGAGCCGGACACCGGCGCGCAGGGAGCCGCCGCCGCCGGTCGCCAGCAGCCCCACCAGGTTGCCGCCCGCCGAGCCACCCAGCGCGCCGATGCGCCGCGCGTCGATCCCCAGGGCCGCCGCGTGGGCACGCACCCAGTGCACGGATCGCTCGACCGCCTTGCGCTGGCGCACCTGCAGCGCGACGCCCGCCGGCGCGAGCGGGTAGTCGATGTTCACCACGACAAATCCGGAGCGCCGGGCGAGATCGGCGGCTACGGGTGCGAACGTGCCCCTGTCGTTGTACAGCCACGAACCGCCATGAACCGTGATCACCGCGGCCCTGCGTTGCTGCCCGGCAACCGGCCGGTACACGTCTGCCACCAGCGGCTCGCCCTCGTCGGCGCCGTAGCGCACGTCATGGCGGACGCTCAGGCGCGCGCCGGCAGCCGGGGCGGCGCTCGCAGCTACGAGCAGCAGGGCGACGACCGTCACGCGCAAGGGCCGCAGCCTATGACCAGCACCTGACGGCGAACGTGAGGCCCGGCCCGGCATACTGGGGCGAGCTCATGATTTCGACCAACCAGTTCAAGAACGGCAATCACATCGAGGTCGACGGGACGATCTTCAAGGTCCTCGAGTTCCAGCACGTCAAGCCGGGCAAGGGCGGGGCGTTCGTGCGCACGAAGCTGCGCCGCGCCGCCGACGGCAACGTGATCGACCGCACGTTTCGCGCGGGCGAAAAGTTCCGGGCGGTCCGCACCGAGGCCCGCAAGATGCAGTTCCTCTACAGCGACGGCGCCGAGGCGCACTTCATGGACACGGGCTCCTACGAGCAGCTGGCGGTCCCTGAGACGACGGTCGCCGATGCGCTGCGCTGGACCAGGCCCAACGACGAGGTCGACCTGCTCTTCATCGACGACGAGCCCGGCGACCTGCAGCTGCCGTCCAGCGTCGAGCTCGAGGTGACGCAGACGGAGCCCGGGCTGCGCGGCGACACGGCCTCGGGCGGCGGGAACAAGCCGGCCACGCTCGAGACCGGCGCGACCATCCAGGTGCCGCTGTTCGTGAACATCGGCGACCGCGTCAAGGTGCAGACCGCGACCGGCGAGTACATGTCGCGAGCGTGAGCCGACGCTCTGACCAGCGCCGCGCTGCCGCCTTCGCCCTCTATGAGCATGCCGTCACCGGCAAGGAGCTCGACGACGTCTTCCCGCGTGATGCATCCGCGTTCACGCGGTCGCTGGCCTACGCCGCTCAGGACTACGCGGCGGACCTCGACGAGCTGATCGGACGCCACTCCACCGGCTGGACGATCGATCGCATCGCGCCGCTGGAGAAGGCGATCATGCGCGTCGCCCTTTTGGAGATCCTGCACCCCGACGCGATCCCGGCCGACACACCGATCCCGCCCGAGGGCGCGATCGACGAGGCTGTCGAGACCGCGAAGACGTTCTGCGGCGCCGACGCGCCGGGGTTCGTCAACGGGGTGCTCGCTGCCGCGCTGCGCGAGATCCGCGAGACTTCCGCGCCATGAGCTCCGAGCACGCTTCACTGGACCAGCTCGTCGATCGCCTGGAACGCGCTGCCGAGCAGCTGCGCTCCGGCGATCTGTCATCCGACGCAGCCGCCGGACTGGTGGAGGACTGCGCGGCGATGGCCGCACAGGCCTCGGCCGAGCTCGAGCGCATGGCGCGCGCCGCCCAGCACGAGCCGCTACCCGGCCAGGACTCGCTCCTCTGAGCGCGGGGCCGGGGCGGGGGCGCGCGGCGTTCCCGGCAGGTCGAAGGCGAAGACGCTGCCGCCGCCGGGATTCGGCTCGACCCGGATGCCACCGCCGTGTCGCTCGACGATCCGGGCGCACAACGCCAGGCCGATGCCGGTGCCGGCGCGCGTTCGGTCGGCAGTGCCGCGCTGGAACATCTCGAAGATCCGCTTGGCCTGGTCGGCCGGGATCCCGACGCCCGTGTCGGCGACGCGGATCTCCCAGCGACCGTCGTGGATCGGGCGCGCGGAGATGACCACGTGCGGCGTCACGTCGTCGGCGGTGAACTTGACGCCGTTGAGGACCAGGTTCTGCAGCAACTGCGCAAGCTGCCCGCGTTCGCCGTCGACGGTGGGCAGCGGCTGTACCTCGACCTGGGCGTCGCGCTCGGCCAGGGCGGGGGAGATCGTCGACAGGACCTCGCCGGCGAGGGCGTCAAGGTCCACCGCTTCGACGTGACGCTGGGCCGTGCTCACGCGTGCGTAGCTGAGGAGCCCGTCGATCAGGGCCTGCAGGCGCGCCGCCCCGGCGGTGATGTGCCCGAGCATGGCGCGGCCCTCGTCGTCGAGGCGGTCCCCGTAGCGGCGCTCGATGAGACCGCCGAACCCGCCGATCGTGCGCAATGGCTCGGAGAGGTCGTGCGAGGCCACGTAGGCGAAGCGCTCCAGGTCGTCGTTGGAGCGCTCGAGCTCGGTGTTGGCGAGGCGTACCTGGGCGGCGGCGTCGACCGTGCGGCGTAGCAGGAGGCCGACGGCGGTCAGCGCCAGTGCGCCGATGAGAAGAATCCCCCATGGCAGCCAGCGGTTGGAGCCGGAGACCGGCTGGTACACCACCGACGAAGGGCTGACGAGGACCAGGCGCCAGCCGGTCGATCCAACCTGCTGGGTCGTGAACAGCCGGCCGTCGGAGAGCTTGCCGTCGCGGGGTCCGCTTGCGAGGGCGCGGCGCAGGAGTGCATCGCGCAACGGCTTTCCGGTGCGTTCGTTGCGGCCCCGCTCGGCGATCACGCCGCCGCGATCGTCCAGGATCAGCGACTCGCTCGACGAGTTCGTCGAGACCTGTTCGAGCGTGCCGCCGAGGAACGTGGCAAGCAGGCTCGCGGGAATCGCCGACACCTGCACCCGCAGGCCTGCCTTCCCCTTGAACGGCAGCGCTGTGAGGATGGAACCGGCCGAGGAGACGCCCGAGAGCCCGTAGCTGCCGCTGGCCAGCGCGCGGCGCAGGTAGATCGGCCGAGCAGCCAATGTCGCGCCGAGATTCGCGGGTGCCCGCGAGCTGGCAGCAAGGACGTGGCCGGTCGGGTCGGCGATCGCCAGGAACGCCGAACCACCCGCATTGGCCTGGCGGTCGAGCGCCTTGGGGTCGACGCCCTTCGTGCCGCCGTAGCGCTGGGCGGCCTGCTGCTGCTGGCCCGGTGCCGAGGCGGAGAACAGCGAACCCACGAGCGCGGCGCCGAGCTGCGCGCGCGAGCGGAACCGCCGCTCGAGCTCCGCGCGCTGGCCGTGCTGGGCGTGTGCCAGACCGTAGGCCGCCGCGCCCAGCATGCCGAGCGCGCCGAGCGCGAAAAGGATCAGGACCCAGCGTCCTTGCGCGCCGCGGCGCTCGTCGGAGTCGGATGCGCGCCCGGGCACGGTCGGAGTATCCTCGCACGGCGCGGGGGCGGCAAGCGTGCGAACTGGCCAGAATGCAGCGCCCATGCCCGCCCCCCGCTATCCGGACGAGCTGCGAGAGCAGGTCGAAGCTCACCTTGCCGAGCTGCGATTTCCCAGCCCGTCGGCGCCGCAGACAGCCGGCCTCGAGGAGGCGATGCGCTACAGCCTGCTGGCCGGCGGCAAGCGCATACGCCCCGTGCTGGCGCTCGCCACGGCGCGGGCGACCGGCCGCGAGCCGGCGACGGTGCTGCCGCTCGCGGCAGCCATCGAGCTGATCCACACCTATTCGCTCATCCATGACGACCTGCCTGCCATGGACGACGACGAGCTTCGCCGCGGCAGACCGACCTGCCACGTCAAGTTCGGAGAGGACGTCGCGATCCTCGCCGGCGATGCGCTCTACGCGGAGGCATTCAGGCATCTGCTCACTGCGCAGGAGGGCGAGCCGGCGCATGTCATGGCGGCCGCGGCTGAGCTGGCCGCGGCGACGGGCGTGGACGGAATGGTCGGTGGGCAGTACCTGGATGTCTCGGGAGTCGCCGCGACGCCGGGCGAGCTGCGCACGGTGCACGCCCTGAAGACCGGTCGGCTGATCGGGGCGTCGGTCACATGCGTGTTGCTCCTGGAAGCGGTGCCGGAAGCTGCCACAATGACCTACCGCCGCTTCGCGGCCGAGCTAGGAGTCCTGTTCCAGATCGTCGATGACATCCTCGACGTGACCGGAACCGAGGACGACCTCGGCAAGCCGCAAGGAAGCGACGAGCGTCACGGCAAGCACACGTACGTAACCGAATTCGGATTGGACGGCGCCCGCGAGCTAGCGGCAGAATGCCATTCGTCAGCCCGATCCACCCTCGCAGAGGCGGCGCCGAGCGGCGCGGCGGAGCTAGAGCAGATCACGGACTTCATCCTCACCCGCACCGCATGACCCGCATTCTCGACCGCATCGACCGCCCGCACGA
>JAWVFZ010000385.1:0-3529 GCA_033855555.1 Solirubrobacteraceae bacterium | reverse complement strand
GGCGGGCGCAGCGACTTGGCCAGCACCGTGAAGTCCTCCACGCGGATCGTCAGCTCGCCGCGCTTGGACATGAACGCGACGCCGTCGATCCCGACGATGTCGCCGAGGTCCAGCTCGAGCAACAGGTCCATGCGCTCGGAGCCGAGCACGTCGCGCTTGGCCTGCAGCTGGATGCGACCGGAGCGGTCGTCGAGGTCCAGGAAGGCCATGCCGCCCTGCCCGCGGCGCGCGTGCAGGCGCCCGGCCAGCCGGTGCCGGGACTCGGTCTCGGCACCCGGTTCCAGCCCCGCGTGTGCCGCGCGCACGGCCGCGACCGGCTCGACGCCGGCGAAGCTGTGCGGGAACGGGTCGATGCCCTGCTCGCGCAGGCGCTCGAGCTTGGCCCGCCGCTGGGCGAGGAGGTCGTCGGCCATGGGCGGCCGAGAGCCTAGTGCGTCCCGGCCGCGAGGCTCACTACAGGCCGACGTCGATCTTGGTGATCTTGAACTTGCGCTTCTTGCCGTTGGGAAGCGAGACGCTGACCTCTTCGCCGCGCTTGTGGCCCATGAGGGCCTTGCCCACGGGAGACTCGTTGGAGAGCTTGTGCTCGGCGGGGTTGGCCTCGGCCGAGCCGACGATCGTGTACTTCAGCGAGCCGCCCTTCTCGTCCTTGATGTTGACGATCGAGCCGACGCCGACGGACTCCGTCGAGACGCTGTTGGCGTCGACGACCTGCGCCGAGCGCAGGCGCTCCTGCAGCTGCGCGATGCGCTGCTCGAGCATCGCCTGCTCATTCTTGGCGTCGTCGTATTCCGAGTTCTCGGTGATGTCTCCGAACTCGCGTGCTTCCTTGATTCGCTGGGCGACTTCGCGGCGCTTGTTGCCGGACAGGTCATCCAGCTCGTCCTTGAGCTTGCGCAGGCCTTCTGGGGTGAGAATGACGTCCTTGGGCATGAGTCCGAACCGGTCGTGGAGATAGGAAAACCCCGCGCTCAGGCGGGGACGGCGGCGGAGTGTAGCAACGGCCGGAGCTCGCTCAGGATGGCTGTCGCCGCCTCGAGCGAGTCGGTCCCTTGCAGGGCCGCCCGGACGTTCTTCCCCGCACCGAGCCGGTCTATGTACCACGGATATGCCTTGCGCATCCAGCGCGCTGCGCGCGCGGGGCCGAAGTGCTCCTCGGCGGCTTCCATCATCCATTCGAGCTCGTCGAGCACCTCGCCGGCGGACGGCTCGGCGGTGCGATCGCCGAGCAGCTCCTCGAACAGCCAGGGGTTGCCCAGCGAGCCTCGCGCGAGCATCACCGCGGCGGCGCCCGTGTGCTCGTAGGCCGCCAGGACCGATGCACGGTCGCGCAGACCGCCGGTGAGGATCACCGGCGCGGGCAGCGACTCGACCAGGCGTGCTGCGAGGTCGTAGTCGGGCACCCCTTTGTGGTGCACGGCGGCGCTGCGCGGATGGAAGGTGATCGCGGCCACGCCGGCTTCCTCGACGAGACGATGGGCGAGCGCGTAGCCGTCGGTCTCGCCTGGCCGCTGGCCGCTGCGCAGCTTCACGGTCACGGGGAGTCCGCTGCCCTCGGCCGCGGCACGCGCGACCGCCACCGCGGTGTCGGGATCCTTTATGAGCGCCGCCCCCGCGCCGGTCTTGCAGACCTTCGGCACCGGGCAGCCCATGTTCAGGTCGATGATCGCGGCGCCGCGCTCGGCCACGGTGGCGGCCGCGCTGCGCATCACCGCCGGGTCCTGGCCGAAGAGCTGGATCGAGACCATTCCGGCTTCCTGCGGGTGAATTCGCAGCAGCTCGGTCATCGTCTTTTCGTTGCGGTGGTGGATCGCGAAGCTCGACACCATCTCGCTCACGGCCAGCCCAGCGCCGTGGCGGCGCGCCTGCAGGCGCACGAACCAGGTCCCGATCCCGGCCAGCGGCGCGAGCAGGACGCGGTTGGGGACCTCGACGGGCCCGATGCGAAACGGCGTGGTCAGCACGGGTTCCAGGGTAGCCGGACGGTCAGCGCGGGTTGCGGTCGTGCAGCAGGCGCAGCCCGTTGAGCGTGAGCAGGTCGTCGACCGTGTCGACCTCCTCGCAGAACGGGACGATGTGCTCCGACAAGCCGCCCGTGGCGATCGTCTCGCACTCGCCCAGCTCGGCCCGCAGGCGCCGCAGGATCGCGTCGACGCCGCCGGCGAAGCCGTAGATCACACCGGAGCGGATCGCGTCGATCGTTGACTTGCCGATCAGCGTCCGCGGCGGCGCGAGGTCCACCCGCGGCAGCTTCGCGGCGCGCGAGTACAGGGCCTCCAGCGAGATCTCGACGCCCGGGGAGATGATGCCGCCGAGGTACTCCCCGCTCGCACTGACCGGGTCGTAGGTGAGGGCTGTGCCGAAGTCCACGACGATGCACGCGCCCTGGACCCGGTCATACGCCGCGACGGCGTTGACGAGGCGATCGGCGCCGATCTCGCGTGGATTGTCGTAGCGCAGCGCCATCCCGGTCTTGATGCCCGGGCCGACGACGAGCATCTCGTGACCCAGGTAGCGCCGCGCCATCGACTCCCACTCCGGGGCGAGCTGCGGCACGGTGCTGGACACGATCGAGCTCGTGAGATCCGCCAGGCCGACCCCGCGCAGCTCGAGCAGATTGCGCAGCGCGGCTCCGAGCTCGTCGGCCGTCGAGTCGCGCACGGTCGAGAAGCGCCAGTGCTCGACGAGCTCCTGCCCATCGAAGGTCCCGAAATGGGTTTGGGTATTGCCGACATCCACGACCAGAAGCATGCGCGGGCGATTATCGTCGCTCCATCGCCCGCGCGGCCGGGTCGCCCGCTACCCGAGCGCACGGGCCGAGATGACCGGCGTGCTCGAGCGACTCATCGCCGGGCTGCGCTGACCGCCAGGCGAGGGCCCGCGCGCCGAACCCCCTCCTCGACCGGCAGCGCTGCCAGCGCGTCGGCCAGCCGTTCGCCGGCGGGTGTCCCCAGGTCCATGTCGAGCTCGAGCAGCGGGATCAGCACGAAGCGCCGCGACAGGACCTGCTCGTGGGGAAGCCTGAGCCGCTCGGAGCTGTGCTCGACATCGCCGAGCAGCAGGAGGTCCACGTCGATCGGGCGGGGGCCGTGCCGGATCCCGCCTTCCAGGTCACGGCCGAGCTCGCGCTCCACGTCCTTGCAGGCATCAAGCAGCTCCTCCGGCTCGAGCTGGGTGTCGATCCGGATGCAGGCGTTGAGGAAGTCCGGCTGGTCGAGCACCTCCCCCACCGGATCGGTGTCGTAGGTCGACGAGGAGGCGAGCACCTTCACCCCACGTGCCGCGAGCAGCTCGACGGCACGCTGGAGATGAGTCCGGCGGTCCCCGACGTTCGAGCCGAGGCCCAGGTAGCCGATCACGACGGGGGTGAGCCGAGCTCCTCGGCCATCCGCGCGGCGAGGGCGTTGAGCCCGCTCTGCGGCCGAACGAACACCGTGAGGTCGTCGATGAGGCCGTCGGGGCCGATCCGCACGAGGTCGATGCCCTCCACCTCGCGATCGCCGACGGTCGCCCGGAACACGAGCGCGTG
>JAWVFZ010000384.1:0-2552 GCA_033855555.1 Solirubrobacteraceae bacterium | reverse complement strand
CGGAGCCAAGAATCACGGTCTTCATAGGCATCAGCCCATCCTATTGACGTAGCCTCCGGCGCCTGATGCAGGTATCGATGATCACCTCCGCGCCCCTGGACAGCCACGCCGACACAGTCGCGATCGGCGTCTTCGACGGAAAGGGCGTGGCGCACGACACGCCCGCCGGCGAGCTCCAGGCGCTGTTGGAGTCCGGCGAGGCGAAGACCTCGTTCAAGCACCTGGCCGTCACGCACGCCGCCGGCAAGCGCTGGATCGTGGCCGGCCTCGGCGAGCGCGAGCGCTTCGACGCCGAGCGCGCGCGGGTCGTCGCCGCCAAGGTCCAGGAGCGGGCGCGCGAGCTCGGGACCCGCGAGCTGTGCTGGGAGCTGCCCCACCATTCCGACAACCACGTCGCCGGTGGCTTCGTCGAGGGCACCGTGCTCTCCGCGTACCGCTTCGACCGCTACAGGGCCAAGACGCCGGACGAGAACGGCGGGCTCCGGGCGCTGACCGTGTCCGATCACGACGACCGCGCCGCCGCCATCGCCGCGGCTGCCGCCGTGGCCGAGGCGACCAACGCCGCGCGCGACCTGCAGAACACGCCCGCGAACGACATGACGCCACAGGCGCTCGCGGCCCGCGCCCAGGCGATCGCGGCCGAGGCCCAGGGCGTGAGCTGCGAGGTCATCGGGCGGGCGGGGATCGAGGAGCGCGGGATGGGCGCGTTCGCCGCGGTGGCGCAGGGCACCTACGCCGAGCCGCAGCTGATCACGCTGCGCTACGACGGCCCCGACGCCGCCGGCCCCGTCCTGGGCTTCGTCGGCAAGGCGGTCACGTTCGACTCCGGCGGGATCTCGATCAAGCCCGCGGCGAAGATGCACGAGATGAAGTTCGACATGTCGGGCGGCGCGGCGGTCATCGAGGCCGTGGCAGCGATCGCCCGGCTGGCGCTTCCGGTTCGCGTGGTCGCCGTCGTCGGAGCCACGGAGAACATGGTCTCCGGGCGCTCGATGCGCCCCGGCGACATCGTGCGCGCGTCGAACGGCGTCTCGATCGAGATCAACAACACCGACGCCGAGGGCCGGCTCGTGCTCGCCGACTGCCTCGTGCACGCGCGGTCGCTGGGCGCCGAGCGCCTGGTCGACATCGCCACGCTGACCGGCGCGTGCGTCGTCGCCCTCGGCTCGACGTACGCCGGGCTGATGACCGACGACGAGGACTGGGCGCGCGTCGTCGAGGAGGCGTCGCGGCACTCAGGCGAGCTGGCGTGGCGCCTGCCGCTGCACGACGAGTACTCCGAGGCGATCAAGGGGTCCTACGGCGACATCAACAACGCGGTCGAGAACCGCAAGGCCGGGGCGATCACGGCGGCGGAGTTCCTCAAGCGCTTCACGGCCGACGTCCCGTGGGCGCATCTCGACATCGCCGGCATGGCCTGGGACGGCGGCAAGGCCTACGCGCCCAAGGGCGGCAACGGGTTCGGCGTCCGCTTGCTCGTGGAGCTCGCCCGTAGCATGGCGACCCGATGAACTTCGACCTCGACGACGACACGAAGCTGCTGCAGCGGACGGTCCGCGAGTTCGCGGTCCAGGAGGTGCGGCCGGTCGCCGAGGAGCTCGACCGCACGAAGGCGTTCCCCTACGAGCTCGTGTCCAAGATGGCCGGGCTGGGATGGATGGGGATCCCGTTTCCGGAGGAGTACGGCGGCGCGGGCGGCAGCTCGCTGCAGTACGCGATCGCGGTCGAGGAGCTCACGCGCATCGACTCGAGCGTCGCCATCACGATGTGCGCGCACACGTCGCTGGGCACTCAGCCCATCTACCTGTTCGGCAGCGAGGACCAGAAGCAGCGCCTGATGCCGGACCTGACCTCGGGCCGCAAGCTGGGGGCGTTCGGCCTGACCGAGCCCGAGGCCGGCTCGGACGCCGGCAACACCAAGACGCGCGCCGCGCTCGACGCAGGCGCCTGGACGATCAACGGCGCCAAGCAGTTCATCACCAACGCCGGGACCGACATCTCGGGCCACGTCGCCGTGACCGCGCTGACCGGCGATGACGAGATCTCCAACCTGATCGTCGAGAACGGCACGCCCGGCTACGAGCAGGGTGCGCCGTACCGCAAGATGGGCTGGAACGCCTCCGACACGCGCCCGCTGACGTTCACCGACTGCAGCGTGCCCGAGGAGAACCTGCTCGGGCCGCGCGGCGCCGGCTTCAAGCAGTTCCTGCACGTGCTCGACATCGGGCGCATCGGTGTCTCGGCGATGGGCGTCGGGCTGGCGCAGGGCGCGCTGGACGAGGCTCTGGCCTACGCCAAGGAGCGCCGGGCCTTCGGCAAGCCGATCTCGAAGTTCCAGCTCATCCAGGCCAAGCTCGCGGATCTCGCGGCGCGGATCGAGGCAGCCCGGCTCCTGACCTACAGGGCGGCCTGGGAGAAGGACCAAGGCCGCAACTTCACCCTTACCGCCGCCCAGGCGAAGCTCGAGACCGGGCGGCTCGCGGTGCGTGCGGCCGAGGAGGCCGTCCAGATCCACGGCGGCTACGGCTACATCGAGGAGTACCCGGTGTGCC
>JAWVFZ010000383.1:0-2508 GCA_033855555.1 Solirubrobacteraceae bacterium | reverse complement strand
GGGACGAGCGGCGCCTCGTGCTGCCGACGAGCTATTTCACGTCGACCCCGTTCGAGAATTGGACGCGCAACGAGGCGCGCATCCTCGGTGCCGTCGCCTTGCACGTGGACTTCTCGACGCCGATGGAGGAGGTACGCGCGGAGACGTTGCGCATCCTCGAGGCGTCGGCGCTGTGGGACGGGGTCGCCTGGGTGGTGCAGGTCGTCGACACGACCGAGACGTCGATGATCGTGCGGGTGCTCGCGTCGTCTCCGGACGCGCACTCGTCGTGGGACCTGCGCTGTGAAATTCGCGAGGGCCTGCTGACGTGGCTGCAGGCCAGGCATCCCGAGGCCCTGCCGCGCACCCGCGTGTTGGGGACCCCGCCCGAGCTCGGCGCGCCTTTCGTGCAGGTGCCGCCCTGAGGCGCCCCGTGACATCCACTCCAGAGGCGCCGCCCTCGAGCGTGACCCGCGTGCCGCACCCCGTCGCGTGGCTGCGCGGCCACGATGCGGACCTCCTCGCGTTCCGGCGGGCGACACGCACCGCGCTCGTGATGCCGGCGATCTTCGCCTTCGGGGTCCACGTGGTGGGCGACGCCACCGTGGCCACGTTCGCTGCGTTCGGGTCCTTCGCGCTGTTGTTGCTGGCGGACTTCTCGGGCTCGTTGCGCGACCGGCTGCGGGCGGAGTTGATGCTCGCCGTGGCCGGTGCGGTGCTCCTTACCCTGGCGACGCTCGTATGCGCGCACGCGTGGCTCGCGGCGGTGGTCACCGCCCCGGTGGCGTTCGTCGTGCTGTTCGCGGGCGTCACGAGCTCCGTCATCGCGGGCGCGTCGACATCGTTGCTCCTGGTCTTCATCGTGTCGGTCGCGACGCCCGCCCCGATCTCCTCGATCCCCCTGCGCCTCGCCGGCTGGGGGCTCGCCGCGGCAGCGGCTCTCGTCGCGACCGCCTTGTTGTGGCCGGCCCCGGCGCGCCACCCGTTGCGGGCCCCAGCCGCGCAGGCGTGCCGACGGCTCGCGGATCGGATGCGCGCGGAGGGGCACTTCGCGGGCGGCGACTCCGGGTGGACGCAGGGGCAGGTCGACGACGCCGTCGCGGAGGCGCGGGAGACTGTCGCGGGGTTGCAGCGGTCGTTCTACGCCGCGCAGCACCGGCCCACCGGCCTCAGCACCTCTGCCCGCCTCGTCGTCCGGCTCGTCGACGAGATCAGCTGGCTCGGTCAGATCCTCGACGCCGGCCTCGAGGCGGCTCCGGTCCGGCCGCCGGGCACGGGCGATCCGGCGGTCTGCGCCGTGCACATGGCGGCCGCCGAGGTCATGGACCGGGGTGCCGACCTGCTCGAGAAGCCCGCGGACCGCACGCGAGACATCGACGAGGCGACGGGCCACCTCGGCGCCGCCATCGCGGCCATGGAACGGCACGCGACGCGCGCTCTCCCGGTGCACCGGCGCCCGGCGGGCCCCGACGCAGCCGAGATGGAGGAGTTCATCAGTTCGCTGGAACCCAGCTTCCGCGCGCAGGAGATCAGTTACGCCGTGTCGATCGTCGCGGCCAACATCGCCCTCACCGCGGCGGCGGAGCGGCGCAGCTGGTGGGCGCAGCTGCTCGGACGCCAACCGGCGGGTGTGGACGGTTCGCTGGCCACGGCCCGGCACCGCGCTGCCGGTCACCTGCGGCCGCACTCCGTGTGGCTGCACAACAGTCTGCGCGGCGCCGTGGCGCTCGCCCTTGCCGTTCTCGTCTCGGACCTCAGCGGGGTGCAGCACTCGTTCTGGGTGGTTCTCGGCACGCTGTCGGTGCTGCGATCCAATGCGCTCAGCACCGGCCAGAACGTCCTGCGTGGGCTGGCCGGCACGACCGCCGGCGTGCTGATCGGCGGGGTGGCCGTGTGGGTGATCGGCACGCAGACCGCGGTTCTCTGGGTGCTGCTGCCGATGGCGGTCGTGATGGCTGGGGTCGCGCCGTCGGCGATCTCGTTCGCCGCCGGGCAGGCCGCGTTCACCGTCACTTTGCTCATCCTGTTCAACATCGTCGCGCCCGTAGGTTGGGAGGTCGGGCTGGTGCGCGTCGAGGACGTCGCCCTCGGGTGCGGCGTCAGCCTCGTCGTCGGGCTGTTGTTCTGGCCCCGCGGCGCGGCGCAGCAACTCGCCGTGGCAATGGCGGAGTCCTACGCGGCCGCCGCGGCATACCTGCGGAGTGCCGTCGCCTTCGGCCTCCACCGCTGTGATGCGACGGCGGAGGCCGTCGCCGGACCGGCAGACGCGTCGGCGGCCGCGGCCGCAGCGGCCGCCGCGGCGCGCCGTCTGGATGACGCGTTCCGGAGCTATCTCGGCGAGCGGGGGCCGAAGCAACTCAGCCTGGCCGGGGTCACGAGTCTCGTGACCGGCGTGGCCGGTCTCCGTCTCGCCGCGGACGCCGTCGTGCACCTGGGGTCGTCGCCCGCGGATGCCGCGGATGGGGACCGCTCGGCGGCACGGCGCGAGGTGGTCGCCGACTCGGGAGCCGTCGCGCAGTGGTACGACGC
>JAWVFZ010000382.1:0-3534 GCA_033855555.1 Solirubrobacteraceae bacterium | reverse complement strand
GGCCGCGCGCGTCGAGGAGGCGACTCGCCAGACCGGTGACGTGATCCTCGTCACCGCCGCCACGCGCGCGCTCCTGCGCGCGGACCACGGCGGGCTCGAGCCGCGGCCGTCGATTCCGCTGAAGGGCAAGCGCGAGCGGGTCGAGCTGTTCGCGCTGCGCACGGCGCCGACCGCTACTGTGCCGCTGCGCGTCGCGACCGGCGTCTGACCCACATGCCAAAGGCCATCTACGAAAAGCGCGACCGGATCGCGTACATCACGTTCAACCGGCCCGAGGCCAAGAACGCGATCGATCCCGAGATGCAGGACCTGCTCGTCGAGATCTGGACGGACTTCCGCGACGACCCGGAGACGGACGTCGCGATCGTCACGGGCGCTGGGGACGCGTTCTGCGCCGGGGCGGATCTGAAGACCTACATCCCGCCGATCATCAAGGGCGGCTACCCGCGCATCCGCGAGATCGTCGATCTCGGCTTCGGCGGCTTCACGCGCGGGCTGCACAAGATCCGCAAGCCGATCGTGGGCGCGATCAACGGCTGGGCGCTCGCGGGTGGCCTCGAGCAGGCGATGGCGTGCGACATCCGCATCGCCTCCGAGCGCGCGATGTTCGGGTCGTTCGAGGCGCGCCGCGGCTACCACCACGGCGACGGCGGGATCGTGCGCCTCGTCAACGCGTGCGGCGTGGGCGTCGCCTCGCACATGCTCCTGACCGCCGAGCCGGTCGACGCCCAGCAGGCGCTGGCGTGGCAGCTCGTGACGAAGGTCGTCCCGCACGACGAGCTCATGGCGGAGGCCGAGACCGTCGCGCGCCAGATCCTGCGCAACTCGCAGCGCGCGGTTCGCAGCGCCAAGGAGACCATCCAGGAGGTCATCGGCAAGGACCTCGACGATCAGCTGCGCACGGAGGCCTGGAATGCCTACACGTGCGCGGACCCGGAGGAGACGCTCGGGCTGCTGCAGCGCTTCTACGAAAGGACCGACGAGGGGCGCGTCGGGTGAGGCGCGCGCTTGTCACCGGCGCCGCGCGGGGGCTCGGCGCGGCGATCGCCGCGCGGCTGCGCGAGGAGGGCTTCGAGGTGATCACGCTCGACCGCGCGCCCGGCTGCGACCTGCAGCTCGACCTCGGCACCGACGAGGTCCCTGCCCAGGACGTGGACGTCTGCGTCTCCAACGCCGCGATCACCGACACGATCGCGCCGGCCCACCGCATGACGCAGGAGCAGTGGACGCGCGACATCGAGGTCAACCTCACGGGCGCGTTCAAGACCATGCAGGCGTGTCTGCCCGCGATGCGCGAACGGCGCTCCGGACGGATCGTCGCGATCTCGTCGGGCGCGGCGCGGATGGGGCTTCCCGGCCAGATCGCCTACAGCGCGTCGAAGGCGGGACTGGGCGGCATGGTGCGCACGCTGGCCGCAGAGAACGCCGCCCGCGGGATCACGGCCAACTGCGTGCTGCCCGGGATGGTGGCGACCGAGCAGGTCCTCGCGATGCCGCCCGCGGTGCTGGAGCGCGTGATCGCCGCGCTGCCGGCGCGACGGTTGATCGACCCGGCGGAGGTTGCCGCGCTCGTCGCGTTCCTCGTATCCGACGCCGCCGGGTCGGTCACCGGCGAGGAGATCGGCGTCACCGGCGGGCTCCATCTGGGCACGCTGTCGCTCGGGTCGAACCGCCCCTCCTGAACGCCGGTGACAGCACGAAGTTCCGACCTTTCGAAAGGTCGGAACGCGCCGCCCTGCGCGGCGTTCGAGCCGTGCATGAAACGCTCAGCGATCCTCCTCACCGCGGTGCTCGCAGCGCCGGCGACGGCGTCGGCCAAGCCGCTCAACCTGAAGATCTCCCAGGTCGCCAACGCGACCATCCGAGGCGTCCCGGCGGGCGCCGCGATGGCCGACGCCGGGGACGTCAACGGCGACGGCCTGCCGGACCTCGTCGTCGGCGGCGGCCCGGCGGGCAGGCGCTCGTCGTCGAACTCGGCCTTCGTCATCTTCGGGCGGCGCGGGCCGTTCACGGCGGATCTCCGGTCGCTCGGGCGCGGCGGGATCCGCATCGACGGCGCCGTGCTGGACGACGGGACGGGCGCGGCCGTCGCAGCGGCCGGCGACGTCGACGGGGACGGTCTCGCCGACGTGCTCGTGGGCTCGCCCGGGGCGCGCGGCGGCGCCGGATCCGTGGAGCTGCTCCTCGGCCGTAAGGCGCCCGGGGCGATCGACCTGTCCGATGACGCGGCGGCGGCGCTGCGCGTGGACGGGGCCGTCCCGGGCGAGCAGCTCGGAGCCTCGCTGGCTGGGGTGGGGGACGTCGACGGGGACGGGCGCCCGGACTTCGCCGCGGGTGCGCCCGGTGGCCACGGCGGCAACGGCGGGGCGCTCGTCGTCTTCGGTCGCGCCCTGCCTGGCGGGATCATCAGCGAGCGCGATCTCGGCGACCGCGCGCTCGCGATCGGCGGCGCCGCGTTCGGCGACCTTGCGGGAACGAGCGTGGCGGGGGCGGGCGACATCAACGGCGACGGCCACCAGGACGTGATCGTCGGTGCGCCGTCGGCATATCTCGGCGGGTTGGGCGACACCAACCAGGGCATCGCCTACGTCGTCTTCGGGCGTGGGCCGGGAACGGTCGAGCTCGACGCACTGCGGCGCGGCGGCTTTCGCATCGTCGGCGACTACGGCGGCACGGGCCGCGCGGTGGCGGGGACGGGCGACGTCAACGGCGACGGGCGCCCGGACGTCGCGGTGACCTCGTACGTCCCCAGCAGCTCGGACTGCGACTACGACTCGTGCGCCAACACCAAGGGAACGGTCGGCGCGGCCCTCGTCTTCGGCTCGACCAGCACGGCCGATGTCGCCCTGGCAGACCCGGTGCCGCGCTTCGTGCGCCTGTTCTCCGGCGGCGGCCAGGTGCTCCCGTCGGTCGCGCGGCTGGGCGATCTCAACGGCGACCGTCGTGCCGAGGTGCTCTCCGCGGGACCCGCCGGGTCCGCCGGAGCCGCCGCCTATCTCACGTATGGCCGCCGCGGCGTGCGCGATGGCTACGACGTGCGCTTCGGCGGCGTGCGCGCGAATGCCGCGACCGGCGTGCAGGTCGCGGGCCTCGGTGACCTCAACGGCGACGGGCGCCCGGAGATGGTGTTTGCGACCGGGCCGTCCGGCGGCACGGCCGGGCAGGCGCGGATCGTGTTCGGCTTCGCGAAGCCGCGCGGCAGGTGCGCGAACCAGCGCCGCGGGACCCCGGACGACGACGTGCTCGCGGCGACGTCCGCGGGCGACCGCATCGTCGCCGGCGACGGCAACGACGTCGTGCGGGCGTTCGCGGGCGCCGACTGCGTGACCGGCGGCGCGGGGCGCGATGCCCTCGACGGCGGCGCCGGCAACGACCGCATCTAGGCCCGCGAGGGGGAGCGCGACATGGTCCGCTGCGGCCCGGGCCGCGACACGGCCATCGTCGATCGTGTCGACGATGTCAAGGGCTGCGAGATCGTGAAGCGGGCCTAGATGCTCTAGCCCCCTCCTGCGGCGGGCGCACGGCGAGTCCGTG
>JAWVFZ010000381.1:0-14579 GCA_033855555.1 Solirubrobacteraceae bacterium | reverse complement strand
CGCCAGACCACAGACGTCCTGCTGCGTGCGCTCGCCGAGCGCCATCCGGACCTCGACGGTCACTCCTGCGACGTCGCGGCGCTCGCCGAGACGACGGCCATCCGCCTCGGCCTCGAATCCGAGGAGGTCGAAGCGGTTCGCCAGGCGGCACAGCTGCACGACATCGGCAAGGTCGCGATCCCCGAGGCGATCCTGCACAAGCCCGGCGCCCTCGACGACGACGAGTGGGTCTTCATGCGCCGCCACTCGGAGATCGGCGAGCGCATCATCGCCGAGGCCCCGTCGCTGGCGCGCGTCGCTGCGATGGTCCGCGCGAGCCACGAGCGCTTCGACGGAGCCGGCTACCCCGACAAGCTCGCCGGCGAGGACATCCCGCTGGGCGCGCGCATCGTCTCCGTCTGCGACGCGTTCGACGCCATGATCACCGAGCGCCCCTACAGCGGCGCTGTCCTGGCCGACGAGGCCGAGCGCGAGCTGCGCCGCTGTGCCGGCAGCCAGTTCGACCCGGTCGTCGTCGAGGCGTTCTGCGCCGTCCGCGCCGTCAGCGCGCAATTGCGCTCCGTCGCCTGAGCCGACGTTCGCGCGCGGACCGTCCGGCCGATCGCAAAGTTTTCGCTGCGCGGCATTGGGAAGGTGGGCGTGAGTCGCCACGACCCCCTGGCGACGAAGAGCCGGCCCTAGAGCCCCCCTCCGGGCCGGCCATGGTGGTGGAGCACGCCCCGTGGGCCGCGTCTTCGGCCCACGGGGCGTTCCGCTCTACAGCCTCAGCGCGCGGCGTCCAGCGCCTGGTTGACCAGTGCGTCGGCCCCGGCGTTCTGTGCGCGCGGGACCGAGCGGATCGACCAGTTCTCGAACCCGCGCAGCGCCTCGATCGCGTCGAGGTAGAGCGGGCGCATCGCCGCGTGCTTGACCTTGTACTGGCCGTTGACCTGCTTGGCGATCAGCTCGGAGTCGTTGACGACCTCGACCTCGGTCGCCCCCAGGGCGCGGGCGCGCGCCAGCCCGAGCAGGAGTCCGCGGTACTCGGCGACGTTGTTCGTCGCCACCCCGAGCAGCTCGGTGGCCTCGTCCAGTACCGCGCCCTCGGGCGTGGAGATCACGGCGCCGGCAGCCGCCGGACCGGGGTTGCCACGGGCGCCGCCGTCCACGTGGACGACGACCTTCACTCGGCCGCGGTCGAAACGCTTGAGTCGATGGGCGGAAACTCGCCGGGTACGCGCGGGCGGCGGCGGTCACGCGTCTCGCGTTGCTTCTGCTCGTCGCCGTCAGAAGCGCCGCGGTTGCGGCGTTCGGACTTGCGACGGTCGATGATGACCTTCACGTTCGGGTCGTCCCTGTAGTAGTCCGCAAGCTTGTCGTACAGCTCGGGGGCCAGTTCCTCAGGGACTACGCAGTAGATCATCGGGTCGCGAGACTCTAGTAGATGGTCCGCACGGACAAGGGGACGTTCGTCCAGATCATGCCGCGAGGTGCAGCCGGCCGGTCTCGTCCGCCGCGGCGTTGGCGGTCTGGTCGCTCGTGTCGAGCTCGGAGAGCTCCGACCCCTGCTCGGTGACGCGCACGCCGGCCTCCTCGTTGCCGAGGTCGACCTCATAGCGGTACCAGCTCAGCTCCCACGCGACGACGATCGTCACGACACTGCCCTCGGTCGCCGAGGGGCGGACCGCGACGACGGGTGCGCCGAGCGAGCGCGACACCCCCATCACGGTCCGGGTGTGTGAGGAGCTGTTGAACAGCTCGACGGCGCGCGCCACCTTGAGATCGGCGTTCGTCGGGATCGCATGGACGGTGCGAGGCCCCATGTCGGGCAGCGCCTCCGTCTGGGGCGCGGGCTCGGCTACCGGCTCAGGCACTGGCTCGGGAACAGGCTCCGCCTCGTAGACGGGCTCGAGCTCCGATTCCTGCCCGTTCTCGGATGCGGCGACCGGCTCGGGGTCCACCAGGCGGCTGCGCAGCCGCCCCAGCAACGAGCGCGGACGGCGGTCATCGCGATCGCGCACGCGGGCGTCGTCGAGCCCCTCGCGGATCCAGCCCTCGTGGGCCGCCCGCGGCGTGCACAGCTCACACACCATCCGCCGCGCGCCGCCATGAAGGAACACGTCGGCGTGCTCGCCACGCAGCAGCGTCCTGCCGCACACGTCGCATGACACGGCCGCGTGCGAGGTCGTTATGGCCTTACGGGTCACACGGCCGAGCCTAGCGAAGGCTTGCGCGATCCTAGACCGCGGCCTCCTCCTGCAACTCCTGGACCACCTTGCCCGCGAGGTGCGCCGGGACCTCCTCGTAGCGCTCGAACTCCATCGTGTAATCGCCCTGACCGCCCGTCAGCGAGCGCAGGTCGGGGGCATAGGTGAGCATCTCGCTCATCGGCACCTCGGCCTTGACCTCGGTCATGCCGCCCAGGCCCGGCTCCATCCCCTGCGGGCGGCCGCGCCGCGAGTTCAGGTCGCCGATGACGTCGCCGACGCTCTCCTCCGGGATGCTGAGCGTCACCAGCATGATCGGTTCGAGCAGGACCGCCCCGGCATTGCCCAGCGCCTCCTTCATCGCCAGCGACCCCGCGGTGCGGAACGCCTGCTCGGAGGAGTCCACCGAGTGGTAGGAGCCATCCACGAGGGTCACCCGGACGCCCTTGACCGGGTAGCCGGCGACGGCGCCGTGGGCGAGCGCGTCGCGCACGCCCTTCTCGACGGCGGGGATGAACCCGGACGGGATCACGCCGCCCTTGATCTTGTCGACGAACTGGAATTCGCTCTGGGGCTGCGCGGGATCGGATTCCAGCGGCTCGATCTCGATGTGGCAGTCGCCGAACTGGCCGCGGCCGCCGGTCTGCTTCTTGTGGCGCCCGTGCGCCTTGGCGCTCCTGCGGATCGTCTCCTGATAGGGCACGCGCGGCGGCTTGAGGTCGACCTCGACGCCGAAGCGCGACTTCAGCCGGTCGATCAGCACCTCGACGTGCATCTGCGACAACCCGGCGACGATCTGCTCGCCGGTCTGCTGGTCGCGGTGCAGGTCGATCGTCGGGTCCTCCTCCTGCAGGCGGCGCAGCGACTGGAACATCTTGTCCTCGTCGCCCTTGGCGTGGGCCTGGATCGCGAACGCCATCACCGGCGCGGGGAGCTTGACGGCGGGCATGTTGATCGGCTCGTCACGAGCCGCCAGCCAGTCGCCCGCCATCGTCTCCTTGAGCTTGACCGCCGCGCCGATGTCGCCGGGGCCGAAGCCGTCGGCGTGCGTGGAGTCCTTGCCGGCGAAGCTGAGCAGCTGACCGATGCGCTCCTTGGCGTGGGCGCGCGTGTTGAGGACCTGCGAGTCGGGCGTGATCGTGCCCTGGTAGACGCGGAAGAAGTTGACGCGGCCCGCGAAGGCGTCGGCCCGCGTCTTGAACACGTAGGCGAACAGCTCCTTGTCGGCATCGGGCTCAAGCGTGATCTCCGGCAATTCGAGGGCGCCGTGCTTCACGGTCGACGGCAGGTCCTCGACGATCCCGTCGAGCAGGCGGTTGGTGCCCAGGTTCTTGGTCGCCACGCCGCAGACGACGGGGAAGATGTCGCCGTGGTTCGTGCCCTCCTTGAGGGCCGTGACGATCTCCTCGTGGGAGATCTCCTCGCCCTCGAGGTAGCGCTCCATGAGCGACTCGGACACCTCGGCGACCTCGTCCATCAGCTTCTCGCGGTACTCCTCGGCCCGGGCCTGGAGCTCGTCGGGGATCGGGATCTCCCGGCACGAGCCGCGCTCAGCGGACGAGTATTCGTACGCCTTCATGTCGATCAGGTCGATCACGCCGCGGATCTCGAGCTCGGTGCCGATCGGGATCTCCGTGGCGACGGCGTGCGGGCCGAACGCGGCCTTGAGCGCCTCGAGCGTGCGGAAGAAGTCAGCGCGCTCGCGGTCGAGCATGTTCACGAAGACCATCCGCGCGATGTCCAGCTCGGCGGCCCGCTGCCACAGGCGCACGGTCGAGACCTCGACGCCCATGACCGCGTTCACGACAAAGACGGCGGACTCGCAGACGCGAAGGGCCCCGAGTGCATCAGCGACGAAGCTCGGCTCTCCGGGCGTGTCGAGAAGGTTGACCTTGCGGCCCTGCCATTCGAACGAGGAGAGCGCGGCCGAGATCGACATCTGGCGCTGCTTCTCGTCGTCGTCGCCATCGGAGACGGTCGAGCCGTCCAGGACGGACCCCATCCTCTGGATGACCCCGGCTTCGTAGAGCAGGGCCTCGTTGAGCGAGGTCTTGCCACTGCCGCGGTGGCCGACAAGGGCGACATTGCGGATTCTGTCCGCCTGGTGCATGCCTGAGCTCCTCTCCTCGGGAAGGAGTCGCGAGCGTATCGAACGGCACAAGCCGCGACCGGAGCGGCGGGGTGTCCCGGTCAGTCTTCGGCGGTGAGCCGCGAGCGCAGGCGCAGCACAGCCTTGGTGTGCAGCTGGCTGATCCGCGACTCGGTGACGCCGAGAACCTCGCCGATCTCGCGCAGGGTCAGGTTCTCGTAGTAGTAGAGCGCGACGACCAGCTTCTCGCGCTCGGGCAGGCGCGCGATCGCGTCGGCCACACGGTCTTTGAGCTCCGTCGCGTCCATGACGGCCGCGGGATCCGGAGCGCCCGGGTCTTGGATGGTGTCCAGCAGCGACACCTGGTCGCCGCTCGAGTCACTGACGGTCCACAGCTCGTCGAGCGCGGCGACCGTCGAGTTGGAGATCTGCAGCAGCGACTCGTGGAACTCCTCCATCGTGATGCCCATATCCGCGGACATCTCCTCGTCGGTCGGGGCACGCTGCAGCTTGTGCTCGAGCTTCGAGTTGGTGCGCTCGATCTCGCGGGCACGCGCGCGGACGGAACGCGGCACCCAATCGAGCGAGCGCAGCTCGTCGATGATCGCGCCCTTGATGCGCGTGATCGCATAGGTCTCGAACTTGATCTCGCGCTCGAGCTCGAACCGCTCGATCGCGCTGATCAGGCCGACGAGCCCGTAGGAGATGAGGTCGGCCTCCTCGACGTGCGCCGGCAGCCCCGAGGCCATGCGACCGGAGACGTACTTGACCAGCGGCGAGTAGGCGACGACGAGCCGTTCGCGCGCAGACTGATCCCCGGACCCCTTGTATCGGCGCCACAGATCCTTCAGCTCGATCGCTTTGACGTTGGTCTCCACCCGTTCCTCAGCCCTTACGCCCTGGGATGTGCCCGCTCATAAGCCGCTTTGAGCCTGGCTGACTCTACCCGAGTGTAGATCTGCGTCGTGGACACACTGGCATGGCCGAGCATCTCCTGAATCGCGCGCAGGTCCGCGCCGCCATCGAGCAGATGCGTCGCGAAGGAGTGGCGCAGTGCATGCGGATGCACGCCGCCCTGGAGCGCGGCATGGCGCGCCCAGACGCGCAGGCGCCGGCGGACGTCCGATGTGGAGAGCCGCCGGCCCGACTTCGAGAGGAACAACGCCTGCTCGCCGCGACCGTCCGACAGCGCGGGGCGGCCACGTTCGACATAGCGCGAGAGCGCGCGCAGCGCAGGCTCGCCGGCCGGCACGATGCGGGTCTTCGATCCCTTGCCCTCCACGCGAACCTCCTCTCCGTCGTAGTCGATCGAGCCCTGGTCCAGGTGCACGAGCTCTTCCGCCCGCAGCCCGCAGGCGTAGGCCAGCTCGAAGATCGCCCGGTCGCGCAGATCCAATGGTGTCGCCGCAGGGATTCGATCCAACAGCGCCGCAACCTCCTCGGGCTTGAGGACGCGCGGAAGCTTGCGACCGCGCTTGGGCGTCGGCATGAGGTCGACGGGGTTGTGCGTGATGCGTCCGTGCTCGCGCAGCGTGCGAAACAGCGAGCGCAGGGCGGCGAGCTTGCGAGCGACGCTCGTGGCCTCCAGGCGGCGCTCGCCCAGCAGGGCCGCATAGCGGCGCAGGACGCGCAGGTCCACGGCCGCAGGCTCGAAGCCCGCGCCGCTGGCCCAGGCCGCGAAATGTGTCGTGTCGAATGCGTAGGCCTCGCGCGTGCGTGCGGCGGCGCCCCGGCGCTGGAGATCCTGCTCGTGCAGGCCCAGCGCCTCGTGCCAGGCCGCGGAGACCGTATCCTCGCCGCCCGTGGGGCTCTTCTTCATCGACACGTCCTCAGGCACGGTCGCCACTCAACACCAGCTCATCGATGCAGGGATCGCGGACGCCGACGGCACGGTGCCTCGGCCGTGGCTGCGCATCCAGGGCACCAGCGACGCCACGACGCTCTGGTATGCCGTCATGCGCCGCCGTGAGAAGGGGATCTTCATCGGCACGCTGGTCCTTCGACACTCTGGCCATCACGCCTTCCTGCTCGAGCGTGGCTGGGAGGAGATCCCGGTCGCCGCGATCGGGCCCCCGCCATGATCGAAGCCGTCACCTACGACTTCTGGGAGACGATCGCGCGCGAGGCGCAGGAGTCGCTCATGGAGCGCCGGACGACAGCGTGGACCGGGCTGCTCGCGGCAAGCGACGTGGCGCCCGAGCGCGTACGGGCGGCCTTCGAGGAGGCTTGGCGCACGCACGCCGGCCACTGGCGCGCCGGGCGCCAGTTCGGCCCGGCGCGGGCGGCGGAGTTCGCGGTCGAGCAGTTGGGCGTGCACGTCTCCCCCGCGCTGCGCGACGAGCTCGTCGAGGCCTTCGCCGACGCCGGCGCCACCGCCGAGCTGATCGTCAACGACGGGCTGGCCGAGGCGCTGGACGCGCTGCGCCAGCGCGGGATCCGCATCGGCATCGTGTGCGATGTGGGCTTCACGTCGGGCGAGCTGCTGCGCGGCTTCCTCGAACGCCGCGACCTGCTGCGCCGCTTCGACGGCTGGGCGTTCTCCGACGAGGTCGGCGTCTACAAGCCCGATCCCGCGATCTTCGCCCACGCGTTGGAGCAGCTCGGAGGCGTCGAGCCCGCCGCCGCGCTCCACGTCGGCGACCTGCGCCGCACCGACGTCGCGGGCGCGCGCGCATTCGGCATGACGAGCGTGCGCTATCGCGGCGCCAACGACGACGACGAGGACCTCCCCGAAGCCGACCACGTCATCGACCACCACGCCGAGCTGCCGGCGCTGGTCGGTCAGCCGATGTAGATCGGCGCCCCGACGGGGACGCGCGGGTACAGGTCCTCGACGTCCGGGATGCGCATCCGCACGCACCCGTGCGACGCAGCGTGGCCGATCGATCCGTACTCCGAAGGGTCGATGCCATGGATCCCGGCGCCGTTGAAGATACCCAGCCAGCGGGCCTTCAGCGGGTTCGCAGCGGTACCGCCCGGGACGACCTTCCCGCGGTCCTGGGGCGCCACCCAGCTTGAGTTGGGCATCGTCCAGGCGGGGTCCACCGCCTTGTTCTGGATGTGGTAGACGCCGGCGGGCGTTTCCAGGCCGACCATGCCGACGGCGATGTCGTAGGTCTTGACCGGCTGGAGCTGCTTGAAGAGCTTCAACTGGAAGTGCGAGCGATCGACGATGAGCAGCGTGTCGTAGGTCTTGGTGAGCTCGGCGGTGGTCACCTTCGGCGCCGTGTGATGGGTGTGGGCGACGAACGTCCGCTTCGCCGACGGACTGACGATCGCCGCGTCGATCTCGTTGTGGAGGCGGGTCGCGTCCACCGCGAGGCCGTCCTTGCCGTCGGCCTTCACGAAGCCGCCGGGGTGGAACACGAGCTTCGCGTCGATGGCATCGCGATCGACTGCACGGCGCACCCGGTCGATCAGGCGGACCACCGCCTGCTTGGAGTAGGACACGCGCGGGGTCAGGTCGTCCTGGATCTTGCCGCCCGTAAGCCCGCGGACCGTGCGCGAGAAGACGTTGCCGTCGCGGCTGCGCCCGACCGCCTCGTCGACCATCCCGCTGATGTCGGCGGCGATCCGCGCCTCGCTCGGGCCGAGCTTGAAGGTCTTGTTGCCATGGTGCACGACGATCGGCTCGTGCAGCGCGCCGAGCAGGCGTGCCTCGAGCGTGCGCTGGGCGCGGGCGCGCGTCATGCCGCCGATATTGATTCCGCCCACCCTGATGCCGTCGGCGATGCGGTCGCGCTGGCCTCGGTCGTAGGCATAGACTGCACCGGCGAGCACGCACAGAATTGCCAGTGCGCCCGCCACCCCGATGAACGCCCTGGACCTCACGTAGCGGCCAGCTTAGAGAACCGCACCTCGATTCCGCGAGCTATGCAGGAGATCTGGCGCGCGCGAGCAGGGAATCGATCGCGCGCAGGACGCTCTCGCGGCCCGCACGGCCGGCCTCGTAGACGCGCAGCGCCTCGAGGTCGCGCTCCTGCATCGAGCGCAGCAGCGCGATGACCTCCTCGGCCTCGAGCTCGTCGTACTCGGGAACCGGCGCGGAGGCCCGCGCGGCCCGGCGGGGCCGAGCGGGGGACGGTGAGGCCCGGCGCGCGCCCTTGGGGACGTTCTTGACCGGCTCAGACGCCGGGACGTCGCGCACGCGGACGCTGGGGCTGCGGCGCAGGAACTCCTCGACCTCGCGCTCGTAGCGGTAGCCCTCGCCGCTGGCCTTCCCCAGCAGCGGTGCGAGGCGCTGGTACTCGCGGAGCTTGAGCAGCGTCTCGCGCGTCGTGAACGCGTAGCGGTAGCCGGTCGCCTTGAGCTTTCGGTTGTCCAGCGCGCGCCCGAAGCGCAACTGGGCCAGCATCTCCGGCGAGATCGTCACGCCCGCCCGCCGCAGCGCCGCAGCGGCCAGCCCCGTTCCCCACGGCGGCAGCAGCGGCGCCCACTGCTTGCCGAGCAGGTCGGTGACCTCCGTCAGCGCCAGCACGCCGTCGGCCGCGGCGTTGTAGATGCCGGGCAGGTCGTTTCGCACGGCATGCTCGAGCACCCCGGCGATGTCGTCGTAGTGGATGAACTGGTAGCGCGGGTCGAAGCCGAGGATCGTGGGAATCACCGGCAGCCCGAAGTAACGCATGTGCGACGTGTTGAGGTTCGGCCCGAGGCCATTGGCGAAGCGCAGGACCGTCACGGTCGCGTCCGGGTGGGTGTCGGCGAACTGGCGGACGGAGCCCTCGGCCTCGACGATGTCGCGCTCGAGCGCGGTGTGCGGCGCGTGCGGGCGGAGCATCTCCTCGGTGAAGTAGGCCGGGTCGTCCTGTTCGCAGCCGTAGTAGTGCGCGCTGGACTTGAAGACGACCTTGCGCACGCAGCTGTCGGGCCCGCTGCACGCGGCGAGCAGGTTCATCGTTCCGATGACGTTGTTCTCGTGCGCGCGCCGCGACGAGGTGACGACGGAGTCGACGACGAGGCGCGTATCGACGACCGTGTCGATCTCCGCGCCTTGGACGATGCGGCGGATCAGCGAGTGACTGTCGGCCACCTCCACCCACTCGGTCCGCTCCAGCTCGACCTTCGGCGGGCGGCGATCGACGCCGATGACCGTCTCGATGGAGGGGTCGCGCTCGAGGCCCTGCGCCAGCCGGCCGCCCCAGTAGGTGGACAGGCCGGTGATCAGGACGCGCTTGCCGGCGCTCATCCGAACCAGACGCTCTTGCGCTTGCCCACCATGTCGTAGAGCTCTTCCTGGATCATGGCGCGCACGTCGTGGGCGATGGTCTGCACGAGCGCCTTGTCCTCCCATGCATCGTCACCCATGTCATCGGTGCGCACGGCGGGCAGGAAGCGGATCTTGAACTTCGCCGGGAGGTAGCCGACCATGCCCAGCAGCCCGAGGTGGGGCCACGTCGGGGTGATCGGGACGTAGATGAGGCCGGTCAGGCGCTGCAGCGGCTTGAGCTGCGCGAAGGCCGGCATCGCCTCCTCGGCGCCGACGACCGCGACGGGGACGATCGGTGCGCCCGCGCGCATCGCCGCCTCCACGAACCCGCCGCGCCCGAAGCGGCGCAGCCGGTAGCGGTCCTTGTAGAGCTTCTCGGTCCCCTTGCGGCCTTCCGGGAAGACCAACACGAGCTGCTGCTCGTCGTGGAGCAGGCGCTGGACATTGGCCGGGTGCGCCGCGACGCCGCCGATCTTCGGGAGCAGCATCGAGAAGCCCGGATAGCCCTTGAAGAAGTGCTCGACGGTCAGGTGCACGGGCCGCGGGCGCGGGTGCTCCTCCTTGATCGCCTTGACGATCATCGGCGCATCCGGGGGCAGCGCGCCGGAGTGGTTGGAGACGATCAGGGCGCCGCCGTGGTCGGGGACGTTCTCGACGCCCTCCACCTCGCAGCGGAACCACAGGTGGTACATGAAGTCGACGACGGTCCGGTCCAGCAGGCCCTCGACGCGCTCGGAGCGCCCCCAGTCGGTGACCTGGCGCTCGGGTTCGATGGCGGGCAGGAAGTCCCGCAGGTCCTCGCGCTCGGCGACGTCCGTGGAGCCGCCCAAGGTCGTGCGCACGTCCTCTGCCATGCACCCGAGTCTGGCAGGTCAGGCCGCGCGGCGAGGCTGCAACAGGGGGCGCAGCTTCAGCTCGAGCTCGGCCCAGTCGCGGGCGCAGATCACCGGTTCCTCATCGCAGACATCCTGGTTCCAGGGGTGCACGATCGTGGCCGCCGTGATCCCGCGCGCGATCGCCCGGCGGATGTTGTCCGGGCTGTCGTCGACGAGGATGTCGATGCCCAGCTCGGCGCAGCGCCCGACCTTGTCGTAGGAGCAGTGCAGGTCGTCGAAGGGCAACCCGATGCGCTCGAGCCACGCGGCGGTCGCCGCATGGCAGACATGGGAGCGGTGGCTGGTGATGTGGATGAAGTGGCCCTGCTCGGCCCAGCCGCGGACGGTCTCGACAGCCCCCGGGTAGGGATCGCCCGCCAGGATCGCCTCGTCGGTGTGCGTGTCCGCGATCACGACCTCCAGCTGCTTGGGCTTGAGCCGGGTGATCCCCCAGTCGAACTGCTCCTCGTAGGGCAGCTCGATGCCGAACCGCGAGCGGGCGGCATCCGAGAGCCGGTCCCAGTAATGGTGCAATGTGGAGTCGATGTCCAGAGCGATGCGCATTGCGTTGTGACATTTTAGTGGCCATGACCGACGTCCGAACCCCGCTCGATACGAGCCCCGGCCACTACGGGCCGAGCGGCCGCTCTGCCTGGCTGGACATCGACTGGCGCGAGCATCAGCGCTGGATCGAAGTCGCCGGGCGCCCGCTGAACGTCATCGACATGGGCGAGGGCGATCCGGTCGTGTTCATCCATGGCCTGGGGGGCGCCTGGGTCAACTGGCTGGAGAACCTCCCCCATTTCGCCGAGCGCCACCGCGTGATCGCGATGGACCTGCCCGGCTTCGGGCACTCCCCCATGCCCGTCGACAAGATCTCGATCTCGGGCTACGGACGGATCGTCGACGAGCTGCTCGACGCGCTCGGCATCGAGCGCGCGGTGATCGTGGGCAACTCGATGGGCGGCTTCATCGGCGCCGAGGTCGCCATCAGCTTTTCCACGCGCGTCGAGAAGCTGGTGCTGGTCAGCGCCGCGGGCCTGTCGATCGAGCATCAGCGCAACGAGCCGGTCCTGCGCCTGCTCGCGCGCCTGGACAACCTGCTGATCTTCACCGGCGGCTGGGCCGCTTCGCGCTCGGACTTCCTGTCCAGCCGCCCGCGGATGCGCCGCCAGATCATGGCGCTGGTCGCCCACCGGCCGCAACTGCTCCCGGCGCCGCTCATCGCCGAGCAGGTCAGGGGCTCGGGCAAGCCCGGGTTCGTCCCGGCATTGGACGCGCTGACCGACTACCCGATCCGCGACCGGCTGGACGACATCGCGTGCCCCGTGCTCGTCGTCTGGGGGGAGAAGGACCGCCTCGTGCCCGTCCGCGACGCCGAGGAGTTCGGCCGGCTCATACCGGACGCGCGCGTGGTGGTCTGGCCGCAGACGGGGCACGTCGCGATGCTGGAGCGCCCTGGCGCCTTCAACGCGCTGGTCGACGGCTTCCTCGCGGAGTAGCCTCGCTCGCGTGGGCTACCACGCGGGATCGCGGGAGCTGCAGGACCGGTTCGGGACACGGCCGCTGGCCGACCGGCTCGAGGAGGTCAACCTGCGCACCTCCTTCAACGAGGCCGACCGGGCGTTCATCGAGTCGATGGACATGCTGTTCCTGGCGACCGCCGATGAGCAGGGAAGGCCGCAGTGCAACTACAAGGGCGGCGATCCCGGGTTCGTACGGGTGGTCGGCGAGCGCCAGCTGGCGATCCCGAACTACGACGGCAACGGCATGTATCTGTCGTGGGGCAACGTCACCGTGAACCCGCATGTCGGCCTGCTGTTCATCGACTTCACGGCACAGCGGCGGATGCGCGTCAACGGCACCGCGGTCATCAACCCTGGCGACGCGCTGCTCGACTCCTATCCCGAGGCGCAGTTCATCGTGCGCGTGACCGCGACCGAGATCTTCCCCAACTGCCCGCGCTACATCCACCGCATGGAGCTGGTGGAGCGCTCGAAGTTCGTCCCCCACGCCGGCGTCGAGACGCCGGAGCCCGGCTGGAAGTCCGCCGACTGGGCGCGCGACGTCGTGCCGCCGCGGACGCGCTGAGTCCTCCGCTCGGACGACGCGGATTCGTCCGCCGGGCGGATGCCGGGCCACGGGGCGGCGCATACCGTCGCCGACCATGCCCACCCGATCCAGCCTCCTGGCCCTGCTCGCCTGCCTGCTTGTGGTGCCCGCCGCCGCGTCCGCCGCCCCCGGCGACCTCGAGCCCTATCCGTTCGCCGACGGCATCGAAGCCGGCGGCGAAGTCAACACCACGCAGGTCATCGGCGACCGCGTGTTCCTGGGCGGCTCGTTCGGCTTCGCCGGGCCGCTGACCGGCCACCTCGCGTTTGCCGGCACGGCCGACGGAGCGATCGGCGCCTCACCGCGCTTCGACAATGTCGTCAGGGCGGCCGTCGCCGACGGAGCCGGCGGCTGGTTCCTCGGAGGCGCGTTCACCCACATCGATGGCACCGCCGTGAGCGGGCTCGCGCACCTGAAGGCCGACGGCACCGTGGATCAGGGCTTCCCGCAGACCGCAGGTGGCGAGCCGCTGGCGCTCCTGCTCGACGCCGGCAAGCTCTATGTGGGCGGCAGCTTCACGACGCTCGGCGGCCTGGCCCGGCGCGGTCTGGCGCGTATCGACACGGCCACCGGCGCCGTCGAGGCGTGGGATCCCGGCTGCGAAACCGTGCTGGCGATGGCGCTCGCCGGCGACGCACTGTACGTCGGGTCGACCACGCAAGGCGCGCAGCTTTGCGGCGGCTCCGCCCACGACTACGCCCACAAGATCTCGACCTCCACCGGAGCTGCTGACGCGTCCTTCGATCCGGCCCCGGACAGCATGGTCCGCGCCGTCGCAGTGTCCGGCGGCGCCGTCTACCTCGGCGGCTCGTTCACTGCCACGCCGCGCCCGCGGATGGCGAAGGTCGACGCAGCGTCCGGCGCGCTCGACGCGTCCTTCCATCCCCAGTTCCCCAACAGCTACGGGGTGTTCGCGATTGTTCCGGACGGACCTGGGCAGCTCCTCGTGGGCGGCGACTTCGGGGCGGTCGACGGCGTCACAGGCACGGCCAACCTTGCGCGCATCAGCACCGGGGGCGCGGTGGACACGACGTTCAAACCGGCCGTCCGCGGCGGCAACGTCCAGGCCATCGTCCGCGACGGCAATGGGCACCTCTACGTCGGCGGGAACTTCTCGCAGAACAACGTCGGCGGCGACAGCCCCATCATCGGCGGCGCCTACCGGGATCACGTCGCGCGACTGGACGCGATCACCGGACAGGCCGACGACTGGCGGGCCGACGCCAACGGCACGGTCGGCGCGATCGCCCTCGCCGGCGACCGCGTGCTCCTCGGTGGCTTCCAGGACATCACCGGCGGAGCCATCCGCCGCGGTCTCGCCGCGTTCGACCGCGTCAGCGGCAAGCTCCTCGACACCGACGCGCAGCTCGACGGCACCGTCGAGCAGCTGGCCCAGGCCGGCGGCGCGCTCTACGCGCTCGGCAGCTTCAGCCACAGCGGCGTGCTGGCCCGCCATGGGCTCGTCAAGCTCGCCCCCGCCACCGGCGCGGCCGATCCCTCATGGGATCCGGGCGACGGGCAGGGCAACGCGCGCACGCTCGCAGCCACACCGGACGCGCTGTACGTGGGCGGCTACTTCGAGGGCACCGACACGATCGGCGGGTCGTCGCCGGACTACGTGGCGCGCCTCGCGCTCGAGGGCAGCGGCGCCGCCGACTCGTCGTTCGACGCGCAGCTCGACGGCCCCGTCGACTACCTCGCGGTCGGTGGGGGCGCGGTCTATGCCGCCGGGTCCTTCACGCATGCGGGCGGCGCACCGCGCGCCGGCCTGGCCAAGCTCGCCGCCGCGGACGGCGCCGTCGGGACCCCGCTGGCAGCGGGCGCCAACGACGACATCGACACGATCGGATTCCACGACGGCAAGCTCTATGTCGGCGGCTCCTTCTCATCCTTCGCGGGCCAGCCGCGCGCCTACCTCGCGCGCATCGATGCTGCGTCCGGCGCTCTGGACGACTGGAACCCCGGCGCCAACGGCGAGGTGCGGTCGATCGCATTCGCCCCCGGGACGATCTTCGTCGGGACGAGCCCGGACGTCTGGCCCGGCCCTGCGTTGGCCGCGCTCTCGACCGAGACCGGCGCGGCTGCCGCCGGGTTCGCCGGCGATACCGTCG
>JAWVFZ010000380.1:0-2726 GCA_033855555.1 Solirubrobacteraceae bacterium | reverse complement strand
ACACGCAGCGCCTGGCCGTGCAGGCGCTCCCGCCCCGCGAGGTCGCCCGACCGCGCGCCGGGGTCGGGTGCGATGACCCCGCGGCCCTCCCCCCGGAGCGCGGCGCGGGTGACGCCCGCCCGGCCGGCGACGAACGCCAGGTGGTCGGGGGCATGACCCGGCGTCGCGACCACGGTGAACGGCCCGATCTCGTCGTCGTCGCCGATCCGGCGATCCGCGGCGTCGTAGCGGGCGGCCGCCACGGGTGCTCCGAGCGCCCCCGCCACCGCCGGCACCGCCTCGACGTGGTCTGCGTGGTCGTGCGTCAGCACGATCCCCGCGGCTCCGCCGCGCGCCCGCGCCTCGGCCACCACGGCCGCGACGTGCTCGTCCAGCGCCGGTCCGGGATCCACGACCCAGCATGGATCGCGTCCGACGACCCACGTGTTGGTCCCCCCCAGCGTGAACGGCCCGGGATTGGCGGCGCGAACCAGCGCCACGTCGTGTTTGGCGAGCAGTTCGTCGATCGCAACGATCGCGCGATCCTACGTGGCGAACTCGCGCCTCGAATGGTCACCGGGCCACAGGTAGCCCCGCTCGTTGATTGCGAGGAGCTTGCCGGCAGCCGACCACTCGAGCTCCTCCACCCGGCGATCAGGCAAGGGGGACACGTCGTGCCGCGCGAGTACGTGCACCTTTTCCAGGTCACCGGAGGCGCCGTAGTCGTAGGTCTCGACGCGCCAGTGGGCGTCGTCGACAAAGGCCGCGAACGCGACGACCTCGCCATCCGCATGCTCGATCGCCTCGACGCTGACGTCGGTCGGCTGGCCCTCGACGCCGCCGTAGATGTATCTCACGCTCAGATCGCGCTCGATCCTGCACCATTCCTGCAGCACCCGGCGTCCTGAAGCGCTCACCGCGACAATGACGTCGCCGTGATCATCGAAACCGTATCGCCGGGCAGCGAGCGCGGGTCGTTCGTGGAAGAGGTCGTCCGGCTCCAGGCCGGCTCGGAGGTTCTCCAGCGGGGCCAGCGTCGCCAGGCTCGCGCCGCCGCTGCCCCATTTCCATTCCGACGTCCTTGCCTTCGTGTTTGCGACGATCGACCTGCGAAAGGCCAACAGCTTGGGCTGTCGAGCACGCAGGGCGCGCGCGAAAGCCGGAGGTTCTCCTCCCACGAGCCGCACTGATGATCCTCCCCTGACTGATTCGAAGGTGCGGAACGTGGGGCGGGCGCCCTTTTGGTTGCCGCACGAGGCTCCCGTTCGAGCGTCGGCGCCCCTTGCCGAAGCCCGACTCCTTGCACGGCGTCTCCGACGCCCACCCCACGTTCTCGTGATCCGACGGTGAGAGCGTGGCGGCCGACGAGGCCGCTGTCTGTCCCCTGATCGGCCATGTTGCAGACGACAACCCATTCGGACGGGGGGCCCTCTGGTAGAACCGGCCCATGCCCGATCGGATCCAGGTGTTCGTCGTCGATGACCACCCGCTGTACCGCGAAGGCATCGCCGCAGCGATCGAGGCCGATCCACGCCTGCAGCTCGTCGGCACGGCCGGGACGCTGACCGCGGCATTGGAGGCAACAGAGGAACTCGAGATCGACGTGGCTCTCGTCGACCTCTCCCTGCCGGACGGCGACGGCGTAACGCTTGTCCGGCGACTTCGCGAGAGCGCTTCCGGATCACGATCTGTCGTCCTATCGGCCAGCACCGAAAGCGCCACGGTTCACAGCACGATCGCGGAGGGCGCCGCGGCGTTCATCTCGAAGGAGGCTGACCGTCAGGAGATCTGCGACGCCATCGCGCGCGTTGCCGCAGGCGGCACGTACATCTCGCCGGCGCTCCTCGACGGGATGCTCGAGGAGGTCGGTCGCACCCACACGGTGTCGAGCGCGTCGCTGTCAGAGCGCGAGCGCGAGGTCCTCACGGCGATCGCGGAGGGACTGTCCTACGGCGAGATCGGTCAGCGCCTGCACGTCAGCGCGAGCACCGTCAAGACCTACGTGCAGCGCATCTTCGAGAAGTTCGGGGTCTCCGAGCGCGCTGCGGCCGTCGCTGAGGGCATCCGGCGCGGCCTCATCGACTGACTGCTGCTCGGGGCTCGGGGAGCTCGACGGTGACGCGGGATCCCCGCTCCCGATCTCGTCCGATTTCGAGCGTCCCGCCCGCTATGTCGAGCTGGGCCTTGAGCGCCGCCATCCCGATGTGACCCGACGCCAGGGCGCGTTCCAGCTCCGCGCGCCCGAACCCTATGCCGTCGTCTGTCACGGCAAGCACGAGCGAGGACTCGCCGCGCCGTAAGTCGCAGCGGATCGACGACGCTTGTGCGTGCCGTGCCGCGTTGCGCAGAAGCTCCTGCGCTGCCTCGAACATGAGCGGTGGGATGTGGTTATCGGCGATTCCATCGAACTCGAGCTCGATCGCCACGGCGTATCGATCTTGCAGGGCGATCGCGAGGCCCTGCAGCGATGCCTCCGGATTTGTCGGAAAGGCCGGCAGGTGGAGGTCGAGCATGATGTGCCGAATCTCCTCGAGGGACGCGGCAACGCTGCGCTCGGCGCGTCCGAGATCGCGTTCGCTCAGATCCTGACGGGCGCATAACAGCGTCTGAAGCGGACCGGCGTGCAGGGCATTGGCGAGATCCGAGCGCGCGCTCGATTGAGCGGCGGCGAGCTGCGCGACCAACCGAGCCTGTCGTTCAGCGAGCTCGCCCACTTCCTGCGCGCTGCGCTTTGCGTTCAGAAGCCC
>JAWVFZ010000379.1:0-7462 GCA_033855555.1 Solirubrobacteraceae bacterium | reverse complement strand
CACGACCTCGACGTCGCCGCTCAGCTCGCCGAGCGCATCGTCGTCCTCTACGGCGGACGCGTGATGGAGGACGGCCCGACACAGCAGATCCTGCGTGCGCCGCGCCATCCCTACACCGCGGCGCTGCTGCGCAGCCGGCTCGATCTCGAGGCCGAGCGCCGGCGCCCGCTGGTCACGCTGTCCGGCGAACCGCCCGATCCCGAGCAGCTCGGTTCAGGCTGTCCGTTCGCGCCGCGCTGCGCGTTCGTGCAGGACGCCTGCCGGGCGGGCGAGCCGCCGCCCGCGACGCCCGTCACGGGCGGTCGCGTCGCCTGCATTCGCGTCAACGAGATCGACCCGCTCGCCGGCGGGTCCCAAGCTCTCCCTGCCTTCGACGCCGGCGCCGTCGCGAGCGACGTCGCGCCCGGAGTGCTCCGCGCCCACGACCTGCACGTGCGGATGCGGCGGCGCGGGCTGCGGGGCCGTCAGGACACCGCGATCCTCCGTGGCGTCGATCTCGAGGTGGCCCGCGGCGAGGCGGTCGCGCTGGTGGGCGAGAGCGGCTGTGGCAAGACGACGCTGCTGCGCGCCGCGGCCGGCATCCTCACTGCCGACGGCGGCGAGCTGTCCCGCGACGGCGCGGTGCAGATGGTCTTCCAGGACGCCGGCGCATCGCTCACGCCGTGGCTGACCATCGGCGAGCAGGTCGAGGACCGCCTGCGCGACCAGGTCGCGGACGGCGCCGAGCGGCGCGCGCGCGTCAGCGAGGCGCTGACGATGGTCGGGCTGCCCGAGGCGGTCGGGCGGGCCCGTCCGCGCGAGCTCTCGGGCGGACAGCGCCAGCGCGTTGCGATCGCCAGGGCGATCGTCGTGCCGCCTGCCTTGCTGCTGTGCGACGAGCCGACCTCGGCACTGGACGTGTCGGTTGCCGCCGTCGTGCTCAACATGCTTGGACGACTCCGGCGCGAGCTCGACATGGCATTGCTCTTCGTCACGCACGACCTGGCGGTCGCACGCCTGGTCGCCGACCGGATCGCCGTCATGTATCTCGGGCGGATCGTCGAGCAGGGGCCCGCCGACGATGTCGTGCGCCAGCCCGGCCATCCGTACACGCGCGCGCTGCTGGCCTCGATCACCGATCCGGAGATGGCGGCCGAGCTCTCCGCCGGAGAGCCGCCCTCGATCTTCGAGCCGCCGTCGGGCTGCGCCTTCCACACGCGCTGCCCGGTCGCGCTCGAGAGCTGTCCGATCCAGGCGCCGCCATGGCTGGCGGTCGGCGGCGACGAGCGCCGCCACGTGGCCTGCGTCCACGGAGGCGAGCTGCCGTGAGCGTCCCGGCTCCCGCCCCGATCACGCCCGGAGCCGTGCTGCGCGACGCGCCCCGCGGCAGCGCCGTCGGACTCGCCCTGCGCGAGGCGAGCCTTGGCGACCGCATCGCGCTGGCCGCGTTCGGGGTGATCTCCCTGCTCGCGGCGATCGGGCCGTCGATCGCGCCCGACGATCCGGGCACGCCGGTGGCGCCGGCGTTCCAGGCGCCGTCGTGGAGCCACCCGATGGGCACAGACGACGTCGGCCGCGACATGTTCAGCCGCGTGCTCGCCGGCATCCCGAGCACATGGCTGTCGGCGCTCGCCGTCATCGCGCTCGCCACGCTGATCGGTGCGGTGATCGGGACCCTGGCGGCGACCGCGGGCGGCTGGATCGAGGCCGTGCTCATGCGGATCACCGACGCCTTCCTCGCCTTCCCCGCCCCGCTCGTGGCGATCGCGGTCATCGCCGCGCTCGGTCCCTCGCTGCTGCACACGCTGATCGCCGTGTCGATCCTCTGGTGGCCCTACTACGCGCGCATCGTGCGCGCCGAGGTGCGCGCGCTGCTCGTCCGGCCCAACGTCGACGCAGCGCGCATGAGCGGGATCTCACGGCGACGGCTGATCCTGCGCCACGTCGTCCCCGGCGCCGTCCCGATCACGGTGGTGGCGGCCAGCCTCGACATCGGCGGCCTCATCACCGTGCTCGCAGCCCTGTCCTTCCTGGGCCTCGGCGCGCCGGCGCCGTCGCCCGAGCTCGGCGCCATGACGGCGCGGGGCGCGTCCAGCCTGCTCACCGCCTGGTGGGTGCCGGTGATGCCGGGGCTCGCGGTCTTCGCCCTCGCGCTCGTGGGCAACTGGGCCGGCGACGCCGTCCACGACATGCTCGATCGCCGATGATCGCCTTCGCCGCACGCCGCGTCGGGCAGATGGTGCTCGTCCTCCTCGCGCTGACGCTCGTCGTCTTCCTCCTGCAGCGCATCTCGCCGGTCGACCCCGTGCGCGCCGCGGTCGGGCCGACCGCCTCCAACCAGGTCGTCGAGGCGGCGCGCAAGCGCCTGGGCTACACCGACCCCGTCTACGTGCAGTACGTGCGCTACGTCGGCCATGCGATCGGGGGCAACCTCGACATCTCCCTGCGCACCGGCCAGCCCGTGGCCAGCGACATCCGCCGGTTCGGGATGGCCTCGCTCGAGCTCGTGCTCGCCACGCTCGTGCTGGGGATCCCGATGGCGTTGGCGCTCGGCACGTTGAGCGCGGCGCGCACCCGCGGCTCGGGCGTGCTGCGCGTGCTGCTCACGGCGCTCTCGGCCGCCCCCTCGTTCCTGCTCGCCGCGCTCGGGATCATCCTCTTCTACCGCGTGCTGCACTGGCTGCCGGCGACCGGCCAGACCGACTACGTCGACGTGCCCACGGGGCCGACGGGGCTGCTGACCGTCGACGGCCTGATCTCCGGACAGCCCGCGGTCACGCTCGACGCGCTCAAGCACCTCGTGCTCCCGGCGCTCTGCCTGGCGGCGCTCCCCGCCGTCGCGGTCGGCCGCGTGCTCCGCGGCGGGATCCTGGCCAACCTGCGCGCCGACCATGTACGCACCGCGCGCGCCAACGGCCTGCTCGAGCGCGACATCGTGCTGCGCCACACGCTGCGCAACTCCGCAGGCTCGGCGCTCGCCATGGGCGGGCTCATGTTCGGCGTCCTGTTCGCCAATCTCGCGGTGGTGGAGACGATCTTCGCCTGGCCCGGGATCGGCCAGTACGTCGCGCAGTCGATCCCGCGCGGCGACTTCCCCGCGATCGCCGGCGTCACGCTGCTGCTCGGCGCGGTCTACCTGCTCGTCAACACCGTCGTCGACCTGCTGCAGGCCGCGGCCGACCCGAGGTTGCGCGCGTGAGCGCCGAACAGCAGCCGATCGCGGTGGTCACCGGCGTCGCGCGCGGCATCGGCATGGCGATCGCGCTGCGCCTGCTCGACGACGGCTGGCGCGTGATCGGCACCGTCCGCGGGCCCGCGCCCGAGCTGGAGGCCCAGGCCGCCGGGCGCCCGCTCGAACTGCTGCACGTCGACCTCGCCGTGGACGCGCAGATCGACGCGCTGATCGAGCGCCTACGCCCCATCGGGGTGCGCGCGGTCGTCCACAACGCCGGCGTGCTGCACGTCGAGGATCCCGACGCCTTCTCGCTTGAGGACTGGCGCGCCACGCTGCAGGTCAACCTCACCGCGCCCATGCACATCACGCGCGCGCTCGCGCCCCATCTCGCGCCCGGCGCCTCGGTGGTCGCGATCGCCAGCACCGACGGGTTGCGCGGCTCCTACGACACGATCGCCTACGGCGTCAGCAAGGCGGCGCTGATCAACATGGTGGCCGGCCTCGGCAACCTCCTCGGGCCGCTGGGGATCCGCGTCAACGCGGTCTCGCCCGGCTGGATCGAGACCGACATGGGCGCCAAGGAGATCGACGCCGCGCGCGACGTCACGCCGCTGGGACGGATCGGCGACCCGGCCGAGGTGGCGGCCGCGGTCGCCTGGCTGCTGTCCGACGACGCGACGTTCGTGACCGGCTCCAACGTGGTGGTCGACGGCGGCTACATCCAGGCAGACAACGTGCTCAAGCTCGAGGCGGGATAGGGTCGGCTCGATGGCGCGGCGCCGCTCCCAGAACGACGAGGATGCGCTCGACGCGATCGACCGCGCGATCATCGCCCAGCTCCAGGTCGAAGGGCGCCTTCCGTACTCCAAACTCGGGCCGGCGGTCGGGCTCTCGGAGGCCGCGGTGCGCCAGCGCGTCCAGCGGCTCATGGAGAACGGGCTCATGCAGGTGGTCGCGGTGACCGACCCGCTCGTTCTGCGCGACTCGATGATGGCGATGGTCGGGCTGCGCGTGCAGGGCGACTCCCGCAGCGTCGCCGAGCAGATCTCGGCATTGCCGGAGTCGATCTACGTCGTCGCCGTCTCCGGGTCCTACGACATCATCCTCGAGCTCGTCTGCGATTCGCGCGAGGAGCTGCTCACGGTGCTCAACGAGAAGATCCGGACCATCCCGGGCGTGACCGCCACCGAGAGCTTCATGTACCTGAGCCTCTACAAGCACACGTTCGCGTACGGCAGCTGAGCGCTACGGCCGTTGCGAGGCCGCCGCGACGTCGCCCAGGTCGGCGAGCGTGAGCAGATGACGGGGCGGCCCGTCGAGGATCGTCGAGCGGGCGATCTTCAGGTCCTGGGCCACATGCACCAGGACGCCGGGCTCGAGCAGGCTCCAGCCGTCGTCCTCGTCCATGCGCTCGGTCGCCACGACCACCGAAGGATCGTGCGCCAGCTCGCCGGCGCGGACCCGGATGCGTCCCGCGGCGCTGGAGTGCTCGAGGTGCCGCCCCCCGCTGGGGCCGCCGGCGGCGCGCTCCAGCAGGTACAGGTCGTGGGTCTCGGGATAGCGAAGCGCCCACAGCTCGCCCCCACCGACAAGGACGATGTTGATCGCGAACAGCGGTAGCTCCTCGGCCACCCAGCGCGCGGCCGACGCGATCCCCGCCCCCACGTCGCCGCCCGCGGCCCTGGTCTCGGCGGTGATGAGTGCGAAGAGCCGCTCGGAGTCCGTGTCTCCCTGGACGAGCGAGCGCGCGGCGCCCAGGCGCTGGTCCAGCGCGTCGAGGTCTTCGATCACGCCGTTGTGGGCGAACAGCCTGCCGTCCTGCTCGAAGGGGTGGGTGTTACGCGCGTCGAGGCCGCCCGTCGACGCGTAGCGAACATGCGCGACAAACGTGCGCGAGCGCACCTCGTGTGCCCTGCGGGCGAACTCCTGGTCCTCGTAGGCCGCGACGGGCCGCTTGTCCACGCAGGGCTTGCCGTCAGCCGTGAACCAGCCCAGCCCGGTCCCGTCGGGCTCGCGGCGGCTCTGCTCGGCCAGGCTGTCGGGCGCCTCCAGCAGCCAGAACGTCGACGACACCCGGCGCGCCCCGGCGGTCAGCCCGAAAAGGCGGCACATGGGCGCATCCTGCCCATGAATAGCGCCACTAATCTCGGCGGATGCCCCTCCACCGGCACATCTCCGAAGATCAGCGCCAGCCGCTCGAGCTGGCGCCAATGCTCGACCCGCAGCTCGTCGCGCCTCCGAAGCTGCGCCTGGCCGACGGCGAGTTGCCGCCCGACGCGGCCTATCAGACCGTTCACGACGAGCTGATGCTGGACGGCAACGCGCGCCTGAACCTGGCCACGTTCGTCACCACGTGGATGGAGCCACAGGCGCGTGTCCTGTTCGCCGAGACGCTCGACAGGAACGCGATCGACAAGGACGAGTACCCGCAGACCGCGGAGCTCGAGCGCCGCTGCGTGAACATCATCGGAGCGCTCTGGCACGCCGACGAGTCCCACGGCGCCACCGGCTGCTCGACGACCGGGTCCAGTGAGGCGTGCATGCTGGGCGGCCTGGCACTGAAATGGCGCTGGCGCGAGCGCCGCAGGGCGGCCGGGCAGCCTGCAGACCGGCCGAACCTCGTCATGGGCGCGAACGTCCAGGTGTGCTGGGAGAAGTTCTGCCGCTACTGGGACGTGGAGGCGCGCCTCGTGCCGGTCAGCGCGGAGGCACCGCACCTCACTGCCGATCGCGTCGCCGAGCATTGCGACGAGAACACCATCGGCGTCGTGGCGATCCTGGGGTCGACGTTCGACGGAAGCTACGAGCCGGTCGCCGGGATTCACGACGCGCTCGACGCGCTCGCGGCCGAGCGCGGGCTCGACATCCCGATCCACGTCGACGCGGCCTCGGGCGGATTCATCGCGCCATTCCTCGATCCCGGGCTGGTGTGGGACTTCCAGCTGCCCCGGGTCCAGTCCATCAACGCCTCGGGCCACAAGTACGGGCTCGTCTACCCCGGCATCGGCTGGGTCGTGTGGCGCGACAGCGAGGCGCTCCCCGACGAGCTCGTGTTCGACGTCGACTACCTCGGCGGCCACATGCCGACCTTCGCGCTGAACTTCTCGCGCTCCGGCGCTCCGATCGTGGGCCAGTACTACATCTTCCTGCGGCTGGGTTCCGCCGGATTCGTCCGCGTCCAGCAGACCGGGCGCGACATCGCGACGTACCTCTCCGCGCAGATCGAGGACCTCGGTCCGTTCGAGCTGCTGTCCCGCGGCGACGAGTTGCCGGTCTTCGCGTTCCGCCTGCGCGACGGCGTCGACGGCTACACGGTCTACGACGTGTCCGAGCAACTGCGCACGCGCGGCTGGATCGTCCCCGCCTACCGGATGCCGCCCGCGATCGACGACCTCGCCGTCCTGCGCATCTGCGTGCGCAATGGCTTCTCGCGAGACCTCGCCGATCACCTGGTCGACGACCTCCGCGAGACCGTCGCGCGCCTGGAGGAGCGGGGCGGCAGCGCGCCGCAGCGGGTGTCCTTCCACCACTGAGGGACAGAAGCGCCAGCGCCCCGCGCTGGCGCGCCGTCGAACCAAGGACTTGATCAGCGACCCTCCAGAAGAGGATGATGAGTTCCACAGGAGCGCGCTGATCACGATGAAGCACAGCACAGCCGAAGCGCATGTTGGTGACTTGCTGGAGGCCCGCCGGATCCATGGCGAGCCGGTTCGACGGGGCGAGATCGTCGAGATCCTCGGCGCATCGGGCCGCGAGCATTACCGCGTGCGCTGGGACGAGCGGCACGAGTCGATCGTCTACCCGGCCGACGGCGTGAGCGTCGTGCGTCGCGGCTCAGCGGCGGGACGACGCGCCCGCTGACGTCGCCCCGGTGAGCGAGTACGCGCCAATGAAGGCCGTGCTCGTGCCCGCGCCGTTCTCGGATCCGGGCTGGATCTTCGAGCGCAAGCTCGACGGCATCCGCTGTGGGGTCGTCCGGCGCGACGGGAAGGTCCGGCTGCTGTCCCGCTCCGGCCAGCTGCTCAACGCCTCCTACCCCGAGCTGATCGAGGCCCTCGAGGTCCCCGGCCCAGATGTGGTCGCCGACGGCGAGATCGTCGCGTTCGCCCGCGGCGTGATGAGCTTCGAGCGACTGCAGCGGCGCATGCAGATCCGCGACCCCGAGCGCGCACGCCGCATCGGCGTCGCCGCGTACCTCTATCTCTTCGATCTGCTCGAGCTCGACGGATGCGACCTGCGCTCGCGCCCGGTGCTCGAGCGCAAGCGCGCGCTGCGCCGCGCGATCGCATTCGGCGGCCGCATCCGCTT